>NZ_JBFUHU010000060.1:0-28790 GCF_056402235.1 Cellulomonas sp. P4_B5_2 | reverse complement strand
GCCCTTCGCCGGACGCGCGCTGCCCGCGCTGCTGGCGGCCGTGCAGGACGCGGACGGCGCCCGGATGGTCGGTGCCGAGGGCCGACCGCAGCACCTGGTGGCCGTCTACCGGCGGGCCGCCCTGCGGTCCGCGCTCGACGCGCTCCCGGACGTGCGCGGCGCGGCGATGCACCGCCTGGTCGGTGGCCTGCGCCTGGTGGACGTCCCCGACGAGCACGACGCGACGGCGGACGCCGACACCTGGGCCGACGTCGAACGCCTCGACGCAGCGCTCAGTGACAGGATCGAGCCATGACCGACGACCCCCGCCGCGCACCCGGCGCCGACCTGCCCGCCTGGATCGAGAGCCTGACGGCCGCGCTGGGCGTCGACCCGGCTCTCGTGGACACCGACCGGCTCCTCGGCGTCGCCGCCGACGTCGCCCACCAGGTGGCCCGCCCCGCGGTGCCGATCACCATGTTCATCGCGGGGCTCGCGGCCGCAGGGGTGGACCCGGCGCCGATCCTGGCGCGGATCGAGGCCGAGGCCGGAGCCTGGACCGTCGAGCAGTGATCACGGTCCGCTACTTCGCCGCCGCCGCCGAGGCCGCCGGCGTCGACACCGAGGAGCTGCCCGCGGGGTCTGCCGCGCAGGTCAGGGCCGCGATGGTCGCCTCGCACGGTCCCGGGTTGGACCGGGTGCTGGGCCGGTGCGCGCTGCTCGCGGACGGCACGCGGGTGGAGGGCGATGATCCGGTCCTCGCCGGGGTCACCCTGGACGTGCTGCCCCCGTTCGCGGGCGGCTGATGGCCGCGACGCGTGCGCCCGTAGCGGGTGCGAGGACCAGAGCATGTCGATGCCCGCGACCACATGACCCCGCAACATGCCGCCCGCGAGCTGCGGGGAGTCCTCGCGTGAAGAGTTCGTTGCGGTAGGCGGAACGAAGTCCTCACACGAGCGCGATGAGCGAGCGTGACGACGCGGACGTCGACGCGACGCCGGCGACGTGCGGGGCCGTCAGCCGCCGATCGCGCTCATCGGGCGGTCCGGCTGCAGGAACGACGGGTCGTCGATGTCGTGCCCGGCCTTCTTGCCTGCCAGGCACCGGCGGTACGCGTCGGCCAGGGCGGTGTCGACGTCGGCCGCCACGGGTGCCGGCCGAGCGGGGGCCGACGTGCCGATGCGGACCGCCTGACCGGGACCGACGCCGATCTGGGCCGGGGGTTCCTCGGCGCCTCGCAGCAGGTCCCGCACGTTCGTCTCCGTCTGCGAGAACAGGCACGCCCGCAGCTGCCCGTCGGCCGTGAGCCGCAGCCGGTCGCAGGCGCCGCAGAAGGGCGCGGTGACCGACGCGATGACCCCGACGGTGGCCGGTCCGCCGTCGACCGTCCACAGTTCCGCAGGAGCGGCGCCGCGGCCGGGCACCTCCTTGAGCGTGAACTCCGCGCGCAGCCGCGCCAGGATCTCCGCCTGCGTCACCATCTCCGCGCGGTCCCACGTGTGCCCCGCGTCGAGAGGCATCTGCTCGATGAACCGCATCTGGTAGCCGCGCTCCACGGCGAACCGCGTCAGGGCGACCACCTCGTCGTCGTTCACCCCGCGCATGGCCACGGCGTTGATCTTCACGGGGTGCAGCCCGGCGGCGTCGGCGGCGGCGATCCCGGCGAGCGTCTCCACGAGCTTGTCGCGGCGCGTCAACGACAGGAACTTGGCGCGATCGAGCGTGTCGAGACTGATGTTCACGCGGGACAGGCCGGCGTCCTTGAGGTCGGAGGCCAGACCGGGCAGGCGCAGCGCGTTCGTCGTCAGCGACACCTCGGGGCTGCCGGCGGGGCCGGTCAGGGCGGTGAGCCGGCGGACGACGTCCACGATGTCCACGCGGAGCAGCGGCTCGCCGCCGGTGAGCCGGATCTCCGTGATGCCCAGGGAGACCCCGACGCGCGCGACGTGCACGATCTCCTCGGTGCTCAGCATGGTCGAGCGCGCGAGCCACGGGACGCCCTCGGCGGGCATGCAGTAGGTGCAGCGCAGCGAGCAGCGGTCGGTCAGCGAGATCCGCAGGTCGCGGTGCACGCGCCCGAACCGGTCGATCAGCTGGTCGTTCATGTCATCCCCACCCACACGTGCGAGCCGTCCTCGAGGACCTCACGCTTCCACACCGGCAGCTCGGCCTTGACGGTCTCCACGAGCGCGCGGCACACGTCGAACGCCTCGGCCCGGTGCGCGGTGGCGACGGCGGCCACGATCGCGGCCTCCCCGACCGCCAGGTGCCCGACGCGGTGGCTGACGGCGATGCCCAGGACCCCGTCCGTCAGCGCCCGCTCCACGATCCCGTGCAGCACCGCCTCCGCGCTCGGGTGCGCGGAGTAGTCCAGACCGACCACGCACCCCTCGACCGACGGGTCGTGGTCGCGCACCAGCCCGACGAAGGTCGCGACCGCTCCGGCCCGCGGGTCGCTCACATGTTCCACGTGGAACTGCAGGTCGAGAGGCTCGTCGACGACGCGCGCGATCACGAGTGGTCGCCTCCCGACAGCTGGTCGAGCAGGTGGTCCACGAGCGGCAGCAGGACGTCCAGACCCTCGGCCACGCCGGACGGCGACCCCGGCAGGTTGACCACGAGCGCGCCCTCCTCGGTCACGCCCGCCAGGCCGCGGGAGAGGACCGCCGTCGGGACGGTCTTCGCGCCCTCGCGCCGCAGCAGCTCCGCGACCCCCGGCAGCTCGCGGGCGAGCACCGGTCGGGTCCCCTCGGGGGTCTGGTCGCGTGGGCTGACGCCCGTGCCGCCGGACGTCACGACGAACCGCGCTCCGGCACGGAGCACCTCGCGAATCGCCCGCTCCACGGACTCGGCCCCGTCGGGCACGACCGCCACGGCGTCCACCGCGAAGCCGGCGGTGAACAGGCGGTCGACTGCCACCGGACCGGAACGGTCCTCGCGCTCGCCGGAGGCGGACCGGTCGGACACGACGATCACCGCGGCGAGGGGTGACGTGGGCGTCTGCACCGGGCCAATCTACGCACGCGACCCCACCGGTGGACGGTCGGGCTGTCCCCTGGACATCGCCCGGTACGCTGGCCCCACAACTTCACACGCTGCTCGAACCGCGGCGGGAGAGCTCCCGCAGATCGAACGCGCATCGTGCGGGGCGCCGAAGGAGCAACCCTCCCCGGGAATCTCTCAGGCCCCTGTACCGCCACGGCGAGGCAACTCTGGAAAGCGGACCCGCGAGGGCCCCACCGACGGTGCAAGCCGGCGCGCCCCGACAGGCGGACCGGCAAAACTCTCAGGTTTGCGCGAGTCTGCGCGGATGACAGAGCGGGGAGCCCACCCACCGTCCCGGCACGTCCGGACGACCCTGCGGAGCAGCCCGTGACCGATCTGAGCCAGTTGCACGACGCCGTCCTCAACGGTGTCCCCGCCGTCCACCTGGACACCAGCTCCGACGCCGTCCCGTTCACCAGCGTGGAGCACACCCCCGCGGCCGAGGTGTTCGCCGACCGCCACATCGGCCCGCGCGGCGGCGAGACGGCGCACATGCTGTCGGTCGTCGGCTACCACTCGCTCGACGACCTGGTCGACGCCGCGGTCCCCGCGAGCATCCGCACGGACCGCCCGCTGGACCTGCCGGCCGCGCGGTCCGAGGAGGACGTGCTCGCCGCGCTGCGCACGATCGCCGGCCTCAACCGCGTGATGACGCAGATGATCGGCCAGGGCTACTCCGACACCATCACGCCCGCGGTCATCCGCCGGAACGTGCTCGAGTCGCCGGCCTGGTACACCGCCTACACGCCCTACCAGCCGGAGATCTCGCAGGGCCGGCTCGAGGCGCTCCTGAACTTCCAGACGATGGTCACCGACCTCACCGGCCTGGACCTGGCCAACGCGTCGCTCCTCGACGAGGCCACCGCGGTCGCCGAGGCCGTCGCGCTCATGTGGCGCGCAGCTCGCGGCAAGGCCGGCACGGTCGTGCTCGACGCCGACCTGTTCGGCCAGTCGCTCGCCGTCACGCTCGGCCGCGCGGAGGCCATCGGCCTCCCGGTCGTCGTCGCGGACCTCTCCGACGGGCTGCCCGAGATCGAGGGCGACCTCATCGGCGTCGTCGTCCAGCAGGTCGGTGCGTCGGGGCGTGTCCGCGACCTCCGGCCTGTCATCGAGGACACGAAGGCGCGCGGGGGTCTGGTGACGGTCGCCGCGGACCTGCTCGCGCTCACCCTGCTCACCTCCCCCGGCGAGCTCGGCGCCGACGTGTCCGTCGGCTCGGCGCAGCGCTTCGGCGTACCTCTGTTCGGCGGCGGCCCGCACGCCGCGTTCATGGCGGTGCGCAACGGTCTGGAGCGGATGCTGCCGGGCCGGCTCGTGGGCGTCTCGATCGACGCCGACGGAGCCCGCGCCTACCGACTCGCCCTCCAGACGCGTGAGCAGCACATCCGCCGCGAGAAGGCGACGAGCAACATCTGCACCGCGCAGGCCCTGCTGGCGATCGTGGCGTCGATGTACGCGGTCTACCACGGTCCGGACGGCCTCCGGGCGATCGGCGAGCGCGTGCACGCGCGCGCAGCCGGCCTGGCCGAGCTCCTCGACGGCGTCGGGGTGACGGTCGAGCACGACACGTTCTTCGACACCGTCCGCACGGTCGTCCCGGGCAAGGCGCGCGAGGTCGTCACGCAGGCCGCCGAGGCCGGCGTGAACCTGTGGGCGCCCGACGACGACCACGTGCAGATCGCGTGCGACGAGCGCACCACCGACGACCACCTGCTGCGCATCGTGCTCGCCTTCGCGGCCGCCGGGGTGACCACCCTGGAGGCGGAGGAGGGCACGTACGCGTTCGGCTTCCTCGGCACAGACGGTTCCGACGCGCTCCCCGCGCAGCTGCGCCGGACCACCGCCTACCTGCAGCACCCCGTCTTCCACCTGCACCGCTCCGAGACCGCGATGCTGCGCTACCTGCGCCGCCTCTCGGACAAGGACCTGGCGCTGGACCGCACGATGATCCCGCTGGGCTCGTGCACCATGAAGCTCAACGCCACGGCGGAGATGGAGCCCATCTCCTGGCCGGAGTTCGCCACCATCCACCCCTACGCCCCCACCGACCAGACCGAGGGCTACGCGGAGCTGGTCACCGAGCTGCAGGACTGGCTGGCCGAGATCACCGGCTACGCGGCCGTCTCCGTGCAGCCGAACGCGGGAAGCCAGGGCGAGCTGGCCGGGCTGTTGGCCATCCACGGCTACCACGCATCCCGCGGCGACCAGCGCGACGTGTGCCTGATCCCGGCGTCCGCGCACGGCACCAACGCGGCGTCGGCGGCGCTCGCGGGCATGCGCGTGGTGGTCGTCGCGACGGCCGACGACGGCTCGATCGACCTGGACGACCTGCGCGCCAAGCTGGAGCAGCACGGCCCGAAGGTCGCGGCGATCATGATCACGTACCCCTCGACGCACGGCGTCTACGAGGAGGGTGTCCGCACGGTCTGCGACCTCGTGCACGAGGCCGGCGGTCAGGTCTACATCGACGGCGCCAACCTCAACGCGCTCGTCGGCCTGGCCCGTCCCGGTGAGCTGGGCGGCGACGTCAGCCACCTCAACCTCCACAAGACCTTCTGCATCCCCCACGGAGGCGGCGGACCCGGCGTCGGACCGGTCGCGGTCGCCGCCCACCTGGCCCCGTTCCTGCCCGGCGATCCGACGCCATCGGCAACGAAGGCGAACACCGTCGCTCCGGTCAGCGCCGCCCCCTGGGGCTCGGCCGGCATCCTCCCGATCTCCTGGGCCTACGTCGCGCTGATGGGTCCCGACGGCCTCAAGACGGCCACCGAGACCGCGGTCCTGGCGGCGAACTACCTGGCCACACGCCTCTCAGGGCACTTCCCCGTGCTCTACACCGGCCCCAACGGGCTCGTCGCGCACGAGTGCATCCTCGACCTGCGGGACATCACCAAGGAGACGGGGGTGACCGCCGAGGACGTGGCCAAGCGCCTGATGGACTACGGCTTCCACGCCCCGACCCTGTCCTTCCCGGTGGCCGGCACGCTCATGGTGGAGCCGACCGAGAGCGAGGACCTGGCAGAGCTGGACCGGTTCGTCGACGCCCTGGTCTCCATCCGCGGCGAGATCGACGCCATCGAGGCGGGCCGCTGGCCGCTCGCCGACTCCCCCCTGCGGAACGCGCCGCACACCGCCGCGGCCCTGTCCGCCGACGTCTGGGACCACGCCTACCCCCGTGAGCTCGCCGCGTTCCCCGTGGCCGCGCTGCGCGAGGGCAAGTACTGGCCGCCCGTGCGCCGGATCGACGGCGCGCACGGCGACCGGAACCTGGTCTGCTCCTGCCCGCCTATCGAGTCGTACGCCGAGTAGAGGACGCAGACATGACGGATCGCGAATCCCCCTTGCACGCGGAGCACGTCGCCCTCGGCGCCGCCCTCACGTCGTTCGCCGGCTGGCAGATGCCCCTGCGCTACACCAGCGACATCGCCGAGCACACGGCGGTCCGCACGGCCGCCGGGCTGTTCGACCTGTCGCACATGGGTGAGATTGGGGTGACCGGTCCGGACGCCGGCCGGTTCCTCGACTTCGCCCTCGTCGGCAACCTCTCCACACTGAGGATCCTGGGTGCGCGCTACACCATGATCTGCGCGGAGGACGGGGGCGTCGTCGACGACCTCATCGTCTACCGGGACACCGAGGACACGTTCCTGGTGGTCGCCAACGCGTCCAACCACGACACCGTGCTGGCCGCGTTCGCCGAGCGCGCTGCGGGCTTCGACGTGACCGTCGAGGACAGCTCCCCGCAGACCGCCCTCATCGCCGTGCAGGGCCCCCGCGCCCTGGAGATCCTGCGGGCGACCGACGGGCTCGCCGAGGCCGGCCACGACGCCGAGACGCTGAAGTACTACGCGGCCATGCCGATGACGTTCCAGGGCGAGCCGGTCCTGGTCGCGCGCACCGGCTACACCGGCGAGGACGGCTTCGAGTTCTTCCTCGACGCGCCCCTGGCACCTGCCCTGTGGCAGGCGTTCCTCGCGGCCGGCGAGCCGTTCGGGCTGGTCCCCGCCGGCCTGTCCGCGCGCGACAGCCTCCGCCTCGAGGCCGGCATGCCGCTGTACGGCAACGAGCTCGACCGCACGACCACCCCCCACGACTCCGGCCTCGGCCGAGTGGTGAAGCTGGACAAGGTCGACGCCGACGGCAACCCGCTCCCGTTCGTCGGCCGCGCCGCGCTCGAGGCCCGCGGGCAGTCGGAGCCGGCCCGCGTGCTGGTGGGGCTCGAGGGCCTCGGCCGCCGGGCCGCCCGACACGGGTACCCGGTGAAGCACTCCACCGCTGCGGACGCCCCGACGGTCGGTACCGTCACGTCCGGAGCGCCCTCGCCGACCCTCGGACACCCGGTGGCGATGGCCTACGTCAGCCCCGAGGTGAGCGCCGAGGGCACGCAGCTGGCGGTTGACGTGCGTGGACGCTTCGAACCCGTCCGCGTCGTGGCTCTTCCCTTCTACCGCCGACCCCGGTAGACCAAGCCCTAGAGAAGTCGACAGGAGCCAGACACATGACAGCGGAGCTGCCCACCCACCTGCACTACACGGTCGAGCACGAATGGCTGGATGACGGCGCCCCGGCGACCGTCGGCATCACCGGGATCGCGGCGGACGCGCTCGGCGACATCGTCTACCTCGAGCTTCCCGCCGTGGGTGAGGAGATCACCGCCGGCGCGGTCGTCGGCGAGATCGAGTCCACCAAGTCGGTCTCGGAGCTCTACTCGCCGGTGTCCGGCACGGTCGTCGAGGTCAACCAGGCGGCCGTCGACGACCCGTCGGTGGTCAACTCGGATCCCTACGGACAGGGCTGGCTGCTCAAGGTCGAGGTCACCTCGGCCGGGCCGCTGCTCACGGCCGAGGAGTACACGGCTCAGAACGCGGGCTGAACCCAGCGGGCAGCTGCCCCGTTGCACCAGTGTCACGTGCGTTCGCGCGCGTCAGCCTTACGGGTGAACCCCGCAGATGCTCACGCRTTCGGCGTATCTGATTCGGCAGTGGACGTTCATTGTGGGTGGCACGCGCGATCGGGCGCTTGGCGGGGGGGAACCCGCGCATGAGGAGATTGCTGGAAGTGGCGTCATGGCTCACCACCAGCCCTCTCTCATCCGGTACGCAGCCCAGAGCGTGACCCGGATCACCCGGGTCACGCAGCACACCGGAGGACACCATGAGCATGTTGGAGACGAGCAGGACTGTCGGCGTCGCGAACGAAGCACTCACGCGTCGTGAGCGCGTCGTGCTGGCGGAGCTCGCCGAGGACGTCACCCTGGAGGAGATCGCGACGCGCCTCTTCGTGACGAGGAACACCGTGAAGTCGCAGGTCCGCAGTGTGTACCGCAAGATCGGTGCCTCGACGCGCGCGGAAGCCGTCGCCTGGGCCGTCGCGCACGGCATCCGCTGACCATGCTCCGACGGCTCAAGACACCGGGCCGTCCCGCTGCCGCCGGACCCGCGTTGCGCGGGCCTGGCAGACTCACCGCATGACCTCACCCGTGCTCGTCGTGGCCGCCGCGATCGTCGACGACCTGGACGACCCTCGTGAGCTGTTGGCCGCGCGCCGGGCTGTGCCGGCGCGGCTGGCGGGCCGCTGGGAGTTCCCCGGCGGCAAGGTGGACGGGAACGAGTCGCCCGAGGACGCGCTGCACCGCGAGATCCGCGAGGAGCTCGGCGTGCGGATCGGCCTGGGCGACGAGCTCGTCGGTCCCGACGACGGCCTCTGGCGCCTGTCGGACGAGTACGTGATGCGCATCTGGCTGGCCGAGGTGGTCGAGGGCACGGCGGAGCCGCTCGTCGAGCACGACGAGCTGCGGTGGCTCCCGCTGCACCAGTGGCACGACGTGCCGTGGCTCGACGCGGACGTGCGCATCGTGGACAGGCTGGCGAGCCTGACCGTCCGCCTCGGCTGAGTCCTGTGGTGCCTGCCCCCCTCTGGTGGCGGGTGCGCTGGTCAGCTCACCAGCGGTGGTTGGCGTTCTTCATGCACGTCTGGCCGGTGCCACGGCAGTAGCTGCACTCCCCGGACCAGCGCTTGCGACCGGCGCCATCACACCGCTCGCACACCTGCACGGCGGAGCTGCACTCGTCGCACTTCACCATGTCGATCTCCCATTACGTCGTTGTACGGCCCTGCTGTGGGAGAGATCGGCACGTGCCCGGGGTGGACATGAGCCCGCGTGGTCCACGGTTGGTCACGAATCGGTCTCAGTTCGCCAGGGCAAGAGCCATTCGGCTGACCGCCTCGGCGAGGGTCGCCGTCGAGGCGGCGAGGTTCAACCGGACGAACCCCGCGCCCTCGACGCCGAACGTCGGCCCCTGGTTCAGCGCCACCCGACCTCGGTCGAGGGCCAGCCGTGCGGGGTCCGCACCCGCACGCACAGCCGGCACCGCGCGCAGGTCCAGCCACGCGAAGTAGGTGGCGTCAGGAACCGCCCAGGCGGCCTCGGGGAGCGCGTCGGCGAGCAGACCGGAGAGCAGCCGCTGGTTCTCCCCGAGCCCGCGCAACACCTCGTCCAGCCACGGGCCGCAGTCGCGCAGCGCCGCGATCTGCGCGACGGCGCCCAGGTGCATCACGCCGTGGCCGACCAGCTCCGGAAGGCGGGCCAGGTCCTCGGTCGCAGCGGGACCCGGCACCGCGAGGGCGGCCCGCAGGCCAGCCAGGTTGAACGCCTTCGATGCGGAGTGCAAGGCGATCGCGTCGGGGATCTGCGTCGTCGTCGGCACGAAGTGCGGGGCCGAGCCGTCCGCCGTCGTGGGGATCAGCGGCGCGTGGATCTCGTCGGCGACGACCCGCACACCGTGCTGCGCCGCGAGCTCGCCGACCGCCCGGAGCTCGGCCGCCGTGTGCAGGGTGCCCGTCGGGTTGTGCGGGTGGCACAGCAGGTACGCCGCGGGCCGCCCGGTCGCACGTGCGTGTGCGAACGCCTCCCCCAGCGCGGTCAGGTCCAGCCGCCCGTCAGGGCCGAGCGGAGCCGTGACCACCAAGCGGCCGGCGTGCTCGACGAAGCCCCGGAACGGTGGGTACACCGGTGGGTTGATGACGACGGCGTCGCCGGGCCCGGTGAGCAGCCCGAGGACCTCGACGATCCCGAGCATGACGTCGGGCACGGTCCGGGTGGCCGGCACGTCCACGTCCCAGCCGTACCGCTCGGCGGCGAACGCGGCGAAGGCCTCGGCGTAGGAGGTGCCCTCGGCGTACCCGGTGTCCCCGCCGCGCAGCGCGTCGGAGACCGCCCGGATCACCGGCTCCGGCTGCGGGACGTCCATCTCGGCGACGAACAGCGGAAGGACGTCCGGCGGGTAGTGCCGCCACTTCACGCTCGTCCGGCGACGCAGCTGGTCGAGCGGGACGGTGTCGAAGATCGTCACGCGACCGACCCTAGGCGCAGGTGGGCGGCCAGCTGCCTGACGGTGTCGGCGAGCTCGGCCGGCTCGATGACGGCCACCGGGGCGGTGAGCGCGATGCGGGCGACGGTCAGGGCGAGCCAGTCGAGATCCTCGCTACGGATCTGCACGACGCAGGAGTCCGCTCTCGTCTCGATCGGTGTGTGGTCCACCCACCGGAGCTCGAGCTCGGCGAACGGGGCGTCGACCGCGATCGTCGCGTGATGCTGACTGAACATCGAGCCGAGCGAGGTTGCGACGAAGGTCGCCGCATCGCCGCCGGGGATCTGGCGGGGTGTGAAACGACCGCCCGTCAGCCGGGGCTCCCGGAGCCGGTCCAGCCGGAACGTGCGCCAGTCGTCGCGGCGCTGGTCCCATGCCACGAGATACCAGCGACGGCCGGCGGTGACGAGCTGGTGCGGCTGGACGAGCCGTCCGCTGTCCGTGCCGTCATGTCGTCGGTAGTCGAAGCGCACGTCCTCGCGGTCCCGGCACGCTGCGGCGAGCACGCTGAGTGCGTCGGGGTCGACGACGTCGTCGTCGCCCGGCCACCGCATCGAGCTGACGCTCGAGTGCAGCGCCGACACCCGGCGGCGCAGCCGATGGGGCAGCAGCTGTTCGATCGTCGTCAGGGCGCGAAGCGACGTCTCCTCCATGCCGCCGATCGCGGCCTCCGCGGCGTAGCGCAGCCCGACGGCTACCGCGACGGCCTCGTCGTCGTCGAGGACCAGGGGTGGCAGGTGCGCCCCCGTCGCGAGCCGGTAGCCCCCGTCCTTTCCTGACGTGGCGTCGACCGGATAGCCGAGCTCGCGCAGCCGGTCCACGTCGCGGCGCACCGTTCGCTCCGTGATCTCGAGGCGATCGGCGAGCTCGGCACCACCCCACCATCGATGGGTCTGCAGGAGCGAGAGCAGCTGCAACGCTCGACCGGTGGGGTCCTTTCGCATGCTCCGAGTCTGCCACCTCTTGCGGACCGATCCTGTCCGCAATGCTCCCTACGGTGGCGGCAACCGATCAGGCCGCACGCGGCCGATCACCCAGAGCTACGGAGGACCTGCCGTGTTCGATCCGACCGACTTTCCCGAGCCCGCCCTCATCTCCGTCAACGGCGTGACGCTCGAAGTCTTCGAAGCGGGCCAGGAGAATGCCGGCAATCCTGTCGTGCTCTGTCACGGCTGGCCCGAGCATGCCTACTCCTGGCGCTATCAGGTGCCTGCCCTCGTCGCAGCCGGCTACCACGTCATCGTCCCGAACCAGCGGGGTTACGGGAACTCGTCCCGTCCGACCGAGGTGACGGACTACGACATCGGGCACCTGTCGGGTGACCTCGTCGCACTTCTCGACCACTACGGGTACGAGGACGCCCTCTTCATCGGTCACGACTGGGGCGCGAACGTCGTCTGGGGACTGACGTTGTTGCATCCCCACCGCGTCTCCAAGGTGATAAACCTGAGCCTGCCGTACATCGAGCGCGGGGAGATCCCCCCGATCGAGCTCATGGAACAGGTTCTCGGCGGCGACTTCTACTTCGTCCACTTCAATCGACAGCCGGGCGTCGCCGACGCCGTGCTCGACGACAACACGTTCCAGTTCCTTCGCAACCTGTACCGGAAGAACGAGCCGCCCACCGAGCCTCAGCCCGGTATGGCGTGGATCAACCTCGCCAGAGCGGCGACACCACGCGGTGAGCCCGTCATGAGCGACAGCGAGCTGGCCGTCTTCGTCTCCGCCTTCGACGCATCGGGGTTCACGGGCAGCATCAACTGGTACAGGAACCTCGACCGCAACTGGCACCTGCTGGCGGACGTGGACCCCGTCATCCAGCAGCCCGCCCTCATGATCTACGGCGACCGCGATCCGGTCGTGAGGTCGGAGAACCTGTCGACGTTCGTGCCTCACGTGGACGTGGTCAGCCTGGACTCCGGTCCCCCGTACACCTGTGCAGGTGTCCGGGGCCGTGAGCATGCGTCAGAGCGTGGCGCGGACCGCCCGCGTGGCCGCGAGGATGTGCTCCAGCGACGGGGCGACCTCCTCGTAGCGGCGGGTCTTCAGGCCGCAGTCCGGGTTGACCCAGAGCTGGTCGACCGCGATGGCCTTGACGGCCTCCGTGAGCAGCTCCTCGACCTCCGCCTCGCTGGGGACGCGCGGCGAGTGGATGTCGTAGACGCCCGGGCCGATCCCCCGCGGGTAGCCGGCCGCCGAGATGTCGCCGAGGATCTCCATCTTCGAGCGGGCCGCCTCGATGGAGGTCACGTCCGCGTCGAGCCCGTCGATCGCGCCGATGATCTCGCCGAACTCCGAGTAGCACAGGTGCGTGTGGATCTGCGTGTCGGGGCGGACCCCGGCCGTGGCGAGGCGGAACGAGCGCACCGACCAGTCGAGGTACGCGGCGTGGTCCTCGACCCGCAGCGGCAGCAGCTCGCGCAGCGCGGGCTCGTCCACCTGGATGACGGCGATGCCGGCGGCCTCGAGGTCGGCGATCTCGTCGCGCAGGGCAAGGCCCACCTGGTTGGCGGTGTCGCCGAGGGGCTGGTCGTCGCGGACGAACGACCAGGCCAGGATGGTCACCGGGCCGGTGAGCATGCCCTTGACCGGCTTCTCCGTGAGCGACTGCGTGTACGACGACCACTCGACCGTGATCGGCTTCGGCCGCGAGACGTCGCCCCACAGGATCGACGGACGCGTGCAGCGCGAGCCGTAGGACTGGACCCAGCCGTTCTGCGTCACGGCGAACCCGTCGAGGTTCTCCGCGAAGTACTGGACCATGTCGTTGCGCTCGGGCTCGCCGTGCACCAGCACGTCGAAGCCGATCTTCTCCTGCAGCTCGACGACCCGGCGGATCTCCGCCTTCATCTCCTCGTCGTACTGCGCCTCCGTCAGCTCGCCCTTGCCGAACGCAGCGCGCGCGGTGCGGATCTCGGTGGTCTGCGGGAAGGAGCCGATGGACGTCGTCGGCAGCGGGGGCAGGTTGAGCCGGGCGGCCTGCGCGACCTTGCGCTCGTCGAACGAGCCGCGGCTGAACGCATTCTCGCCGAGGGCGGCCACGCGGTCGCGGACCTCCGGGTTGACGACGCCGGGTGCGGTCCGGCGGGAGTTCACCGCGTCCGTGGCGGTGAGCAGCTGCTCGTGGATGGCCTCGCGGCCCTCGGTCAGACCCTCGGCCAGGGTGACGACCTCGACGACCTTCTCGTCGGCGAACGCGAGCCAGGTCTTCAGGGTCTCGTCGAGGTTCGGCTCGTCCGTGAGCGTGTGCGGCACGTGGAACAGGGACGTCGAGGTGCCGACGGTGACCGCGGCCGCGCCGAGGCCCTCGAGCTGCTCGAGGACGGCCAGCTTGGCGTCCAGGTCCGCGCGCCAGATGTTGTGGCCGTCGATCACGCCGGCGACCAGCGTCTTGGTCTCCAGGCCCGGGACCGACTCGGCAGGCGCGTGACCGCGGATCAGGTCGATGCCGATGGCCTCGACGTCCGTCGCGGCGAGCACCGGGAACGCCGCGGCGAGGTCGCCGTAGGGGGCCGCGACCAGGATGGCCGGGCGCTCCGGGGGGGTCAGCTCGGTGGCCAGCGCGCGGTACGCCTCGATCACGGACGCGAGCAGCTGCTCGGCCGGGACGGCGACGGAGTCGGAGACCAGGGCGGGCTCCTCCAGCTGCACCCAGGTGGCACCCGCGGCGGCGAGGTCCTTGAGCAGCTCGGCGTAGACCGGCAGCAGGTCCGCCAGGCGGTCGATCGGGGCGAAGCCCTCGGGGGCGTCCTCCGTGGCCTTGGCCAGCGCCAGGTACGTGACGGGGCCGACGATGACCGGACGCGTGAGGACGCCGTCCGCGAGGGCCTCGGTGAACTCGCGCACCGGGCGGGTGCTCGCGTAGCGGAAGGTCGTCTCCGGGCCGATCTCCGGGACCAGGTAGTGGTAGTTGGTGTCGAACCACTTGGTCATCTCGAGCGGCAGGTCGTCGCCGCGGCCGCGGGCCACGGTCGAGTACCCGGCCAGGTCGAGCGACCCGTCGGCGCCCACGACGTCCGCGAAGCGGGCCGGGACAGCGCCGATCACGGCGGTGGCGTCGAGCACCTGGTCGTAGAACGAGAACGCGCTCGGGATCGCCGGCACGTCGGTGGCCAGGCCGAGCTCGGCCAGCCGCGTGCGGGTGCGGCGACGCAGGTCGGCGGCGGTGGCCTCGACCTCGTCGGCCGACGTGCGACCTGCCCAGAACGCTTCGAGGGCCTTCTTCAGCTCGCGGCGCGGGCCGATGCGGGGGTAGCCGAGCACGGAGCTGGCGGGGAAGATCGGGCGGTTCTCGGTCATGTGGTTCAGTCCCTCGGGGGTCGGGCGGGTGCCGTGTCCTGCGGCCAGCTGGCCAGGTCGGGAGCTGTCCGAGCTCCGCCGTCGAGGTGTGCACCCTCGAGCAGGTCAAGTGCGGCGTGGTGCTGGTTGAACGTGTAGAGGTGGACGCCGGGTGCGCCGCCGTCCAGGACGCCGTTGACCAGGTCGACGCTGGCCCGGATGCCCCGGCGATGACGGTCGAGCTCGTCGTCGGCGGATCCGAGCAGGTCGATCAGGTCCTTCGGCACCGGGACGCCGGTCAGCTCCTGCACGCGCAGCAGCCGGGCCGGGTCCGTGGTCGGGATGATGCCCGGGATGATCGGGATGGTCACGCCGGCCTCACGGGCCTCCGCGACGATACCGAGATAGTCGTCCGCGTCGAAGAACACCTGCGTGATCGCGAAGTCGGCGCCGGCCTCCTGCTTGGCCAGCAGCGAGGCGACGTCCTGCGCGCGGGTGCCGCCCGTGGCGTGGTTGCCGCGCGGGAACGCCGCGACCGCGACGGACAGGGGTCGCACCCGAGCCCGCACCGCCTGCGACGGGCTGTCCAGGCACCGCTGCGCCTCGATCTCGCGCAGGAGCTCGACCAGCTCGCCCGCGGTCTGCAGGCCGTCCGGGTGGGCCTGCCAGTCGCTCTGGTCCGTGGGCGGGTCGCCCCGCAGGGCGAGGAACGACCGCAGGCCCTCGTCGAGGAACTCCCCGACGATCGTCGTGATCTCCTCGCGCGAGGTCCCGACGCAGGTCAGGTGGGCGATCGGGTTGAGCGACGTCTCCTGCAGCAGCCGGCGGACCAGCGCGCGCGTGGTGAGTCGCGTCTTGCCCGAGGCGCCGTAGGTGACCGAGACGAAGTCGGGGTGCACCGACTCGAGCTCGCGGATGGTGGCCCACAGGCGGGGAGCCGCGTCGGGGTTCCGGGGCGGGAAGAGCTCGAACGAGATCGTCGGGCGGTCGTTCGCGTTCTGCGCCCGGCGGGCGGGCGCGGTGTGCAGCCCGGGGGTGCGGGGCTCAGCCACGGCTGCGCTCACGGCGCGGCCGGCGGGGTCGTCGGCACCGGGGTGGTGCGGGGACAGGTGTCCTGTGGGGGCATGACTCACTCCATCGCCCCTGGCGGAAGCACCCACACCCTCGCGAGGAGGGGGGTTGCTGCGGCGTCGTCGAGCCAGGTCTCTCGGCCGCTCTGGATGGTAGCCGCGATGGTAGTCCGCAGATCACATGCTGGGCAACAGTGATCGACCCGTGAGACGGCGCCGTCCGCGGAGCATGTCTGCTTCGGCGCCCGTCTAGTGCGGGCGGCGCGGGGCCAGGTTCGAGGAGCGCATGCGGCTGCGCTGCGACGGGACGTCGAACCACGAGTTCGGCGAGCCGGCCGGGACGGACAGCAGCCCGACCTGGACGGCCTCGAGGATCTCTGCATCGGGGACGACGTTGTCCGTGAGCGCCTCGGCCGCCTCGCGCGCGGCATCACGCCGAACGTCAGGGTCGGGCATCTCCGTCATGGCTGGCACTGTAGTCCGCAGGGTGCGTGGTGCCGAGAGGGCAGCCGCACGATCACCCGCCAGAAGCAAATCTCACCCGGCAAGCTCTCCGGTGCCGGCAGAGCCCCACGCCGCCGGGCACGTGGCCAGGTGGTCGTCGACGACACCGCACGCCTGCATCGCCGCGTAGGCGGTGACCGGGCCGACGAACCGGAACCCGAGCGACTTCAGCTCCTTGGCCAGCGCGCGGCTCTCCGGCGTCTGCGCGGGCACGCCCGCCCAGCCCGAGGGGCGCTGGTAACCCGTCCGGTCGGGGGCGTGCGACCACAGGACCTGGTCGAGAGTGCGACCCGCCGCGTGCAGCTCGCGCAGGGCACGGCCGTTGGCGATCGTCGCCTCGATCTTGGCGCGGTTGCGCACGATGCCGGCGTCGGCCATCAGGCGGGCCACGTCGTCGTCACCGAACTCCGCGACCACCTCCGGGTCGAAGTCCGCGAACGCCGTGCGGAACGCGGGCCTCTTGCGCAGGATCGTGATCCAGGCGAGGCCCGACTGGAAGCCTTCCAGGGCGAGCCGCTCGTAGAGGGCGTGCTCGTCGTGGACGGGCTTGCCCCACTCCTCGTCGTGGTACTGCTCGTACAGGGGGGTGCCGTCGCCGAAGCAGCGGCCGGTGCGCGGGGCGTCGGGCGAGGTCATGCGTCGAGTCTGCCCGGCCGCGCCGACATCGTGACCGCCGCTTGTGCAGGCGACGGGGCTGTGGGCGGCTCAGGAGGCCAGGGTGATGAGCCGCTCGATCCCGTCGAGGATGAGTACGGTGCCGAAGTCCAGCTCGTCGTCCTCGGGCGCGTCCTCCGGGAAGGAGAAGGCGCCCGCGGTTGCCGCCCGCAGCAGCGTGGGGTGCTCGTCCGCGGAGGCGAGCATCGTGATGAGCTCTCCCAGGTCCGGCGGCAGGGCTCCCCCGGCGGTGGTGCCGACCGCGGCGGTGCGCCCGGCGCCGCTCAGCTCCTCGCCGATCCGCAGCTGGTCCAGGGTGTGCGAGGCGAGCAGGCCGATCGCCCCCACCTTCTGGTCCTCCGACAGCGGGGTGCCGTCGAGCGCCGAGAGCATCGCCTCCATCCAGGCGAGCCGCCCGGGCCCGACCGCGTGCAGGACCGCGGACGCCCGCGCCAGCCACGGGTGCGCGCGCAGGATCGGCTGCTGGACGGCGAGGACGAGCTCGAGCCGCTCCCGCCAGCCACCCACCTCGGGCCCGAGGACGGGCGGCCGGCCCGACGCCCGGTCCGACATGAGGCTGAGCACCTCGTCCTTGGACGAGACGTACCGGTACAGGGACATCGTGGTGAACCCGAGCGACTCGGCGAGCCGGGCCATGGACACGGACTCGATCCCCTCGCTGTCGGCCAGCGCGATGCCGGCGTCGGCGATCTGCTCGAGCGTCAGACCCGGCCGCGGCCCGGGCCGGCCGGGGGCCGGTGTGCGCCACAGGACGGCGATCCCGGGCGGGAGGTCGATCGGCGCGCCCTCGGAGCCGGCCACGCGCACGGCGTGCCGGCGCGCCTTCTCCGCCTCGCGCGCAGCCTGCTGCTGGGCCAGGGCCGCGGCACGCTGCGCCTTCTCCGCCTCCCGGAGCTGGCGGGCCGCCTCCTTGACCGCCTGCTGAGCGGCTCGCTCCTGCTCCTTGCGTCGGCGCTCCTCCTCCTTGGCCGCGTCCTGCAGGGCCTTCAGGCGGTCGCGCTCGCGGCGCTCGACCTGCTTGCGGGCGTCGCGGTCGGCCTTCTCGAGGTCGCTCCTGGCGCGCTCGGCCTCCTTGGCCTCCGCGCGCTCGGCCTTCTCGCGGTCGCGTCGCAGCAGCTCGGCCTCGCGGCGGGCCTCCTCGGCCTCTCGTGCCTCGTCGTCGTCCACGGCACCTCCTTGACCCGTGATCCTACAAGTGTGTATGAAGTACACACACAGTTTACGACATACACAGAAAGCGAGATCGCGATGACTGCTCCTGTCGTCGTCGCCCGGGGGCTGCGCAAGTCCTACGGCGACCTGACCGTGCTCGACGGCGTCGACCTCGACGTCGGCAAGGGGGAGGTGCTCGCCCTGCTCGGCCCCAACGGCGCCGGCAAGACCACGACGGTCCGCATCCTGTCCACGCTCCTGCGGCCCGACGGCGGCACCGCGTACGTCGCGGGCAAGGACGTGGTGCGTCAGCCGGCTCAGGTGCGCGCGGCCATCAGCCTCACCGGGCAGTTCGCGGCGGTCGACGACCTGCTGACGGGCACCGAGAACCTGCACCTCATGGCGAGGCTCGCCCACCTGGGGCGCGCCGAGGTGCGCACCCGCAGCGCCGAGCTGCTCGAGCTGTTCGACCTCACCGAGGCGGGCAGGCGCGTGGTCAAGACGTACTCCGGCGGGATGCGGCGGCGCCTCGACCTGGCCGTGGGCCTCCTTTCCCGGCCGCAGGTGGTGTTCCTCGACGAGCCGACCACSGGCCTCGACCCGCGCAGCCGGAACGACCTGTGGGACGTCATCCGCTCCGTGGTCGCGTCGGGCACCACCGTCCTGCTCACCACGCAGTACCTCGAGGAAGCAGACCAGCTGGCCGACCGCGTGGCCGTCATCGACCACGGCCGGGTGATCGCGGACGGCACCGCGAGGGAGCTCAAGCGGGCGGTCGGCTCTGCGCACGTCGAGCTGCGCCTCAAGGACGGCACCGAGGAACGTCTGCTGACCGACGGTTCGGTGCCGGACGTGCGGCGGATCCTGGCCGACGTCGAGCGCCGGGGGATCGACGTCGAGCACTGGGAGGTCCGCTCCCCCACGCTCGACGACGTCTTCCTCACCCTGACCGGCCGCCCGGTCGCCTCCGAGTCACCCGCCCTCGTCGCTGCCCGGGAGTTCTGATGACCACGCTCGCCCCTGCACCTCCGGCCCTCGGCTGGACCGCGCACGACACGGCCGCGCTGATCGGCCGGTGCATCCGCCGGTCGCTGCGCCAGCTCGACACCGTCCTCATGGCGGTGATGCTCCCCGTGATCCTGCTGCTGTTGTTCGTCTACGTGTTCGGCGGCGCCATCCAGACCGGCGGCGACTACGTGAACTGGGTGGTCCCCGGGATCGTCCTGCTCACGGCGGGCTACGGCTCGTCGACCACGGCCGTGGACGTCGCCAGCGACATGACCGGCGGCATCATCGACAGGTTCCGGTCCCTGCCCATCCGCTCCACCGGCGTGCTCACGGGGCACGTCGTCGCCAGCATGGCGCGCAACGCCGTCTCGACGGCGCTCGTGATCGGCATCGCGTTCCTCATCGGGTTCGACGTGGACGCGTCCCCGCTGGAGTGGCTGGCCGCGATCGGCCTCATCGGGCTGTTCGTCCTGGCGCTCACGTGGGTGGCCGTCGCCATCGGGGTCGTCGCGTCCGGGCCGGAGGCGGCCAGCGGGTTCACCTTCGCGATCCTGTTCCTGCCGTACGTGTCCAGCGCGTTCGTGCCGCCGGAGTCGATGCCGTCGGTGCTGGAGACGATCGCGACCTACAACCCGATCACCCCGATCACCGACACGCTGCGCGCGCTGCTGCTCGGCACCGGCGCGGGGGGCTCGGCGCTCGCGGCGGTGGTGTGGTGCGTCGGGATCTTCGTGGTCGCGCGGCTGGCGGCGGCCGTGCTGTTCCGACGCGGTCAGTAGGCGGCGAGCGCCTTCTTGATGCGGGTGGTCGACACAGGGACCGGGGTGCCCAGCTGCTGGGCGAACAGGCTGACGCGGAGCTCCTCGAGCATCCAGCGGATCTCCGTCAGGCCGGCGTCGTGCGGGTGCTTCGCGACGAGCTGGCGGTAGAGCGCCTCGACGTCCTGCGCCTGCCACGTCAGGTCGGCGTCGCGCTGCGGGTTGTCCGCGGCCTTCACCAGCCGGTGGCGGGCCGCCCGCAGGTAGCGGGTCAGGTGTGGGAGCCGGGCGACGCCGACCTCGCTGACGAACCCGTCGTGCACCAGCCGCGCCGCSTGGGCGCGGATGTCCTGGGCGGTGGCCAGCAGGGCGAGGCTCGACCGGGCGCGGATCTCGGCATCCAGCTCGCGCCACGCCGTCAGCACGGCGACCAGGTCGGTGACGACGGCGAACACCGTGTCCTCGAGGCGGTCCCGGGTGGTCGTGCGGAGCCGGGCGTAGGCGTCGGCTGTGCGGACCGGCTCCGTGATCAGGTGCTCGATCGCGGCGAGCTGCACGTCCCTGACCAGGGCGTCCGTGCTCGGGTACGGGCTCGCGGCGAGCGTGAGGGCCTGCGTGCCGGTCCAGCGTGTGGTGATCCGGGCAGGCGCCAGGCCGACGTCGAGCGCCAGCAGCCGGCGCAGCCCGCGGCGGGACGCCACGGCACGCTGCGACTCGTCGGCCAGTGCGCGGACGGCGACCGACTGCCCCTCCTCGACGAGCGTCGGGAACGCGCGGACCTTTCCGACCTCGACGACCTCCGGGAGCTCCGGCAGGTCCGCGGGCCAGGTGGTGAGGCCGGTGCGCTCGATGTCGATCGCGGGCGCGGGGCTCGCGGCGGGCGCCTCCGGGGGTGCTGCCTTGCGGGCCTCCTCCATCGCCGCGCGCACGGCGGTGCGGACGGCGTCGTCCACCGCCTTCTGCGTGCGGTCCGCGAGCCGGCGCTGCAGGACCTGCAGGTCCTTGCCCTCGTCCACCACTCCCCCACGGTCGCCCACCACGCGGAACGTCATCCGCAGGTGCGCCGGCAGGCGGTCGTCGTCGAACGCGTCCTCGGGGACGTCGACGTCACGCAGCTCGCGGACCGCCCGGCGGAAGACGTCCCGGAACGAGGGAGCGGCGTCGCCCGCGCGGACGGTGTCCTCCCAGTCGGCAGTGTGCTCGGTGATCCAGGCGTCCACGCCGCGGGCGACGTCGGGCGCGGGGACCAGCTGGACGCGGACCGGCTTGGGCAGCGAGCGGATCGTGGCGGTGATCAGGTCCTCGCGCAGGCCCGGGACCATCCAGCCGAACCCCTCGGGCATCAGCCGGGCGAGCGTCGACAGCGGGATGTGTACAGTCACGCCGTCTGCTTCTGTACCAGGCTCGAACTGGTACGTGAGCGGCAGGCGCAGATCGCCCTGCGGCCAGCGCGACGGGAACGCCGACTCGTCGATCGCGCCGGCCTCGCCGACCAGCAGCTCGCGCGTGAAGGTCAGCAGGTCGGGGTCGTCACGCCGGGCCGACTTCCACCACTGGTCGAAGTGCCGGCTGGAGACCACGTCGTCCGGGACGCGCTCGTCGTAGAACGCGAAGAGGGTGTCGTCGTCGACCACCAGGTCCCGTCGGCGGGCGCGCGCCTCCAGGCCCTCCGCCTCGGCGAGCAGGCGGCGGTTCTCGTGGAAGAACGCGTGGTGGGTGGTCCACTCGCCCTGGACCAGCGCGTGCCGGATGAASAGCTCACGTGCGTGCTCGGGGTCGACCTTGGAGAAGAGCACCCGCCGCTGGTTGACGATCGGGACGCCGTACAGCAGCACCTTCTCGAAGACCGTCGCCGCTCCCTGCCGGGTGGACCACGCCGGCTCGGAGTACGTGCGTCTGACCAGGTGGGCGCCCACTTCCTCGGCCCACTCGGGCTGGATGCGCGCGACGTCGCGGCCCCAGAGGCGGGAGGTCTCGACGAGCTCGGCGGCCATGACCCAGGCGGGGGGCTTCCGGGCCAGGCCCGATCCGGGGAAGATCGCGAACCGCGCCCCACGGGCGCCGAGGTACTCGTTGCGGGCGCGACGGTCCGGCCTTCCCTGCGTCCGGCCCTTCCCCGTCGCAGCGACCTCCGTCGCCTCCTGCATCCCGATCTGCGAGAGCAGCCCCGCCAGGATCGCGACGTGGATCCGGTCGCCGTCCCACTCGAGCTGGAGGCCGTCCGACTCGGCGGCCTGACGCGGGGCGTTCATCACGATCCCCAGCGGCTTGGCCAGCTCGCGCAGCTGCGTCACCACGTCCTGCCACTCACGGATGCGCAGGTAGTTGAGGTGCTCGGACCGGCACATGCGGCGGAACGCCGACCCCGACAGGTCGCGCTGCTGGTCCTTCAGGTACTGCCAGAGGTTCAGGTAGGTGAGCAGGTCGGACGTGGGATCCGCGAACCGGGAGTGCGAGAGGTCGGCCTTCTCGCGCTCCTCGACGGGTCGCTCGCGCGGGTCCTGGATCGAGAGCGCCGCGGCGATGATCATGACCTCGCGCGCCACCCCGCGACGGCCGCCCTCGACGATCATCCGCGCCAGCCGCGGGTCCATCGGCAGCTGCGCGAGCGCCCGTCCGACGTCGGTCAGACGACCGTCGCCCAGCGCCCCGAGCTCGGTGAGCAGCTGCACGCCGTCGCGCACCGCGCGGGTGTCCGGCGGGTCGACGAACGGGAAGTCGCCGATGTCCTCAGGGGTCGTCGCCACCCCGACGGCGATCATCTGCAGGATCACCGACGCCAGCGATGTACGGAGGATCTCCGGCTCGGTGTACAACGGCCGCGCGTCGAAGTCGTCCTGCGAGTACAGCCGGATCGCGATGCCGTCCGCGACGCGCCCGCAGCGCCCCGAGCGCTGGTTCGCCGACGCCTGCGAGATCGGCTCGATCGGCAGGCGCTGGACCTTCGTCGCCTTGGAGTACCGGGAGATGCGGGCGGTGCCGGGGTCGATCACGTACCGGATCCCCGGGACGGTCAGGGAGGTCTCGGCCACGTTGGTGGACAGGACCACCCTGCGGTTCTGGTGGCGCTCGAACACCCGGTGCTGCTCGGCGGCGGACAGCCGGCTGTACAGGGGGAGCAGCTCGACGGCGCCTGGCGTGCGCGGGTCGGACACCCGCGCGCCGAGCGAAGAGCGCAGGGCGTCCTCGGCGTCGCGGATCTCCCGCTCGCCCGACAGGAACACGAGGATGTCGCCGGGCCCTTCGAGGCTGAGCTCGTCGACCGCCTCGCAGATGGCCGTCATCGGGTCGCGGTCCTCGGCGCCCCGCTTCTTGACCGGCGCGCCTTCCTCGACGTCCGGCGACAGCGGCCGGTAGCGGATCTCGACCGGGTAGGTCCGTCCGGTGACCTCCACGACGGGCGCCGCGACCCCGTCCGCGCTCGCGAAGTGACGGGCGAACCGGTCGGAGTCGATGGTCGCGGACGTGATGACGACCTTCAGGTCCGGGCGCTGGGGAAGCAGCCGCGTGAGGTACCCGAGGATGAAGTCGATGTTGAGCGWCCGCTCGTGGGCCTCGTCGATGATGAGCGTGTCGTAGGCCCAGAGCATCGGGTCGCGCTGGATCTGGGCCAGCAGGATGCCGTCGGTCATCACCTTGACCAATGTCGACTCGCTCGACTCGTCGGTGAACCGCACCTGGTAGCCGACGATCCCGCCCAGCGGTGCGTCGCCGACCAGCTCCTCGTTGATGCGCTCCGCGACGCTGCGCGCGGCGATCCGGCGCGGCTGCGTGTGGCCGATCTGCCCGGCGCGACCGCGGCCCAGCTCGAGCGCGATCTTCGGGATCTGGGTCGTCTTGCCCGAACCCGTCTCGCCGGCGACGACGACCACCTGGTGGTCGCGCAGGGCATTGCTGATCTCCGCGCGACGGGCGCTGACGGGGAGCTGCTCGGGGTAGACGATCGGGGGGAGGTCGACGGCCTGCCGGATCGCGGCGGCCCGGGCGCGGCGGGCGGCGGTGCGCCCGGCGTCGTCGCGACCTGAGGACCGCCGACCTGACGAGCGCTGACCCGACGAGCGATGACCCGCAGGTGCTGCCTGCTGCTCGGTTGCTGCCGCCGGCTGACGACGCCCGCGGCCCCGGCGCTGATTCCTCGGGGGTCGCCCCGCATCGGACCCGGACGGGTCGGCAGGGGAGGGGGACGGTGCGCTCACGACGGCCCAGTCTCCCAGGTGCGGGGCCAGGACCGCTCGTTCATTCGTCGCGGGCGAACGCGCGGTACGGCCCGACGGGGACGGCGGACGCTCCCCACTCGTCGTCGGCCCATGCAGCGGCGGCGGCCAGGAGGCCCGCGACGGCGGGCAGTGTCGAGCTGAGCCGGACCGCGCCCCCACGCCATCGCGTGGTGAGCAGCTGGCGGTAGCTCGGCGACGGGACACCCTCCGGACCGACGCGAGGGCGGTCCTCGTCGGCACCGTCGATCAGCCATCCCGTCATGGCCAGGATCCAACCCGCGCTCGCGAGGTCGACAGCCCTGGCCCACCCTGGGTCGCCGACGACGTCGGGGAGGTGTGCCCCGACCGCCGCGGTGAACCGGTCGAGCAGCCGGTCGGTGAAGCCGGGCGGCGGGTCGAAGACGCACCAGCAGGTGGAGAAGGGCATCGCGGCGTAGGCCGCGTCGTAGGCGACGTGGTGGACGGCAGCGCCCTCCAGGTCGAGGAAGCGCCACCCGTCGGGAGTGCGGATCGCGTTGTCGGGGCACGTGTCGGTGGGGGAGACGACGTCGGAGCGGGGGTCGCGGTGGTCGAGCGTCGCGATCGCGTCGAGCTCCGCCTCGATCGCGGGGTCGGCGGGCAGGCCGAGGACGTCGTCGAGGAGCCGGCGGACACCCGCTCGTGCCGCGGCCGAGGGCTCCTGGGCGGGCAGACCGCTCAGCACCGCCGAGAACGCCTCGGTGCCGACCTGGCTCCGACCGAGGGTGTCGCCGAGGGCGTCGACCCACTCCAGCGCCCCGGCCCAGGCAGTGTCTGCGTCGACGCCCAGCAGCAGGTCGGCGAGCGTGGGGCCGGTTCCCAGGTCGCTCATGACCACGAGTCGGTGGTCGCGGTCGACCGCCAGAAGCTCCGGGGTGCGGTCCAGTGCGGTCAGCCCGGCGACCTCGCGGGCGAACGACGAGGCCGCCCCGTCCGGGTACTTCTTGACGACGACCGTCCCACCGGGGACCTGGCACCGGAGCACCGTCGAGCGGTCTGATCCTCTGAGCGGCTGCGGGTCCGCCACCGTCGTCCCGAGGGCGGCCGCGGCGAGGCGGAGAGTCTCCGTGACGCTGTCGAGCATGCGTGTCCTCCCGTCGATGTCGGCGCCCAGCATGTCGCAGCAGGCCGGCCCTTGCCGGGACGTCTACTCGTCGCTACCGTCATTTGTACAAGCAAACACTTGTGGAGGACACATGGACATCGCCGCCGCGGCGCTGCACGCCCTGGCCGACCCGAACCGTCGCCGGATCCTCTCCGTCGTCAGGGACCAGCCGCACGCGGTCGGGGAGATCGCCACGCAGGTCGGGATGTCGCAGCAGGCCGTCTCGCACCACCTGCGGGTCCTGCGGGACTCGGGGCTCGTCTCACAGGAGCGCGACCGGACACGGCACCTGTACGCGGTCCGGACCGACGGCCTGGCCGCGGTGCGGGACTACCTGGACGACTTCTGGCCGACTCAGCTGCGGGCGCTCAAGGCGGCCGCCGAGGCCGAGGTGTCCCGTGGCTGACTACGCGACGTCGATCCATGTCGCGGCACCGCCCGACATCGTGTTCGCCCACTTGGTGGTCCCCGAGCGCCTCATCGCCTGGATGGGTCACCGGGCGACCCTCGATCCGGTGCCCGGCGGCGAGTTCTCCGTCGACGTCGGCGGATCGCTCGTGCGCGGTCGCACACCGGCCTGCCCGAGACGCGGCTCGCGGGGCACGCCGACGGCTGGGTGCACTTCCTCGCACGCCTGACGTCCACGGCCGCAGGCGACGACCCCGGCCCCGACACCTGGACCCGATGAACCCGACTGGAGGAGCCATGCCGCAGGACGTGCTCGACCTCGTGACCGCCTACCAGGACGCCTGGACCTCCGGCGACCTCGACGCCGCCGCGACCTACCTCGCGCCGGACTTCGCCTTCCAGGGCGCCGGTGCGACGTTCACCTCGGCAGCCGACTTCCTTCCCTTCCTCGCGCGGTTCGGCGCCCGGATCGGGCCGGGATGGCGGCAGGTCGCGGCGTTCGCCGACGACGACGAGGCGCTCGTGATGTACGAGCTGCGCGGTCCCGCGGGTCAGCCGCTCCCGCTGACGGTCGACCACTTCGTCGTGCGGGAGGGAAAGCTCGCCGCCGAGACRCTGGTGTTCGACACCGCCGCCTTCGCGCAGGCGATGGCGGGCGCGGCGCCTGCCCGCTGACGTCCTCGGTCCTACAGTGACCGCATGAGCGACGCAGCGGGAGCGGCGACCGAGGGGGAGCGTCGCGCGCTCTCCGGCCTCGAGGCCTCGGGCATCACGTTCGAGGTCACCCGCCACGGACCCGTGCGGTCGCTGGCGGAGGCGGCCGCGGCCCGGGGCGTCGACCCGGCCGGGATCGTCAAGACGATCGTGGTGCGTCGCGGCGACGACGACTTCCTGTTCGTCCTCGTCCCCGGTGACCGGACCATCTCGTGGCCGAAGCTCCGTGCCCTGCTCGGCGTCACACGCTTGTCGATGCCCGACGCGGAGACCGCCAGGGACGTCACCGGCTACGTGCGCGGCACGATCACGCCGTTCGGGTCTCTGGTCGCGTGGCCCGTCGTCGCCGACTCCCGCGTGCCCACCCGGACCGTGTCCATCGGCGGCGGCGCCCACGGCGTGGCGGCGAACGTCGACGGGGCCGAGCTCGTGCACGCGCTCGATGCGACGGTCGCGGACGTGACCGACCCCGAGGCCTCGGGCCCGGTGTCGGCCTGAGCCTGCGCTCCGCTCCGGCTCGGTCCTCCGCTACTTCGTGACGAAGGTGGTCGGCCGGACCGTGAGGATCACGCGCCGGGCGGCGTCGGTGATCTCGTAGTCCTGGCCGTACCTCTCCTGCAGCGACTTGTAGAAGCTCGCCACCTCGTCGTCCTTGACCGTGGACTCGACCGTGCCGCGCACCTCGAGCGACCGGTAGGGGTCCTCGGGGTCGTGGATCGAGATCGCGACGCGGGGCTCGTGCTGGAGGTTCTTGAACTTCTGCCGCGTCGACGTGTGCGTGAACCGGAGCACCTCGCCGTCCCACACGAACCACATCACGCTGCTGTGCGGGGAGCCGTCGGGCGCGACCGTGGCGAGGTGCGCGAAGGTGGGGCGCTCCAGCAGGTCGGCGTGGCTGGGCGGGAGCTCGTGGGAAGCCATTCCTCGAGGCTAACCGGGAACCGCGGGCGGCCGATGTCCGTTTCTCCCCTCGGATGGCGCGATCCTGCAGGACCGGTAGCGTCGTCCCGCCGGAATGGAGCTCCGGTGCCGCGACCGGGCATGGACTGAGGAGCAATGGACCTGATCGAGCACGCGGCCGCGGCCGGCACCATCCGGGTCGAGGCCCAGGACGCTCGGACCGTCATCGTCCTCGTCGGAGAGATCGACGCGGCGCTGCGCGACGAGGCCAGCGCCTGCATGGGTCTCGCACTCGTGACCGGCGACCCGGTCGTCATCGACTCCACGCAGGCGACCTTCATCGACTCCTCCGGGATCGCCTTCGTGCTGCAGCTGCACCTCGCCGCATCGGAGGCCGGGATCCCGGTCACGCTCCTCGACCCGCACCGCGTGCTGCGGGACGTGCTCGACATGGTCGGGCTGTCCGGCGAGCTCCCCGCGGAGCCTGTGACGCGCGTCTGACGCAACACCCCGGCACGGTCGGCGGGCGTGTGGGTGGGCTGGTCTACGTTCGCGGCATGCGGTTGTTGCACACGTCGGACTGGCACCTGGGCCGGACGCTGCACGGGGTCGATCTGCTCGACCACCAGGCGTCGTACCTGGAGCACCTGGTCGATGTCGTGCGCGCCGAGCAGGTGGATGCCGTGGTGGTCGCGGGGGACGTGTACGACCGCGCGATCCCGCCGGTGGAGGCCGTGACGCTCCTGTCCGAGACGCTCGCGCGGCTGGCCGAGCACACGACGGTGGTCGTGACGTCCGGCAACCACGACTCGGCCACGCGGCTGGGCTTCGGGTCGGCGCTCATGCGGGACCGCGTCCGGCTGCGCACGCGGGTCGCCGGGCTGGCGGAGCCGGTGGTGCTTCCCGACGACGACGGCGACGTGCTGGTCTACGGCATCCCGTACCTCGACCCCGACTTCGCCCGCGTCGAGCTGGCCGACGGTCCTGAGCCGCTCGCCCGGTCGCACGGGGCGGTGGCGTCGGCGGCGATGAGGAAGATCCGGGCTGATCTGGCGACGCGCTCCGGGTCTGCCCGGCCGCGCTCCGTGGTGGCCGCGCACGCGTTCGTCATCGGCGGGGCGCCGACGGAGTCGGAGCGGGACATCCGTGTCGGCGGCGTGGACCAGGTGCCGGCGGGGGTGTTCGCCGGCGCGGACTACGTCGCCCTCGGCCACCTGCACGGCCCCCAGCAGCTGACCGGTGTGGACGGCACCGTCCTGCGGTACAGCGGATCGCCCCTCGCGTACTCGTTCTCCGAGCAGCACCACGCCAAGTCGTCCGTCCTGGTGGACCTGTCGGGCGGCTCCGTCCGCACGTCGCTGGTCGACGCGCCGGTGCCCCGCCGACTGGCGGACGTGACCGGCACGCTCGAGGACCTGCTCGGCGCTGCCGGCGAGCCGCACACGGAGGCCTGGACGCGAGTGACGGTCACGGACGCGCACCGCCCCGACGACCTCTACCGACGGATCAAGCAGCGGTTCCCGCACGCGCTGGTCGTGCAGCACCGGGCCGCGGAGACCGCCGGTGCCGCCCGCGCGACTGTCGTCACC
>NZ_JBFUHU010000059.1:0-13582 GCF_056402235.1 Cellulomonas sp. P4_B5_2 | reverse complement strand
CCCCTGGATCGTGCCGGGCCTGGACGTCGACGACCTGTACGTCCGCGCCCGCGTCAACGGCGTGCCCAAGCAGGACGGCCGCACGTCGCAGATGATCTTCGACGCGGCCTACCTCGTCTCGTACGTGTCCGAGGTGTTCACGCTCCTGCCCGGCGACCTGATCCTCACCGGCACCCCCGCGGGCGTGAGCCCGATCGTGGACCGGGACATCGTCGAGGTCGAGGTCGAGGAGATCGGCACCCTGCGCAACCCCGTGCTGCGCCGCCACTAAGTCTCCACGCCGGCTGCGGCGGAAGGACGAGCGTGCTGCGCAACCCGTGCTGCGCCGCCACTAACCTTGAGGCCGTGACTTCTCCCACCGGCTCTGCTGTACGCGTCCGCTTCTGCCCCTCGCCCACCGGGACGCCGCACGTCGGCCTCATCCGCACGGCTCTGTTCAACTGGGCGTACGCGCGCCACACGGGCGGCACCTTCGTGTTCCGGATCGAGGACACCGACGCGGCGCGCGACTCGCAGGAGTCGTACCTGCAGCTCCTGGACGCGCTGCGCTGGCTCGGTCTGGACTGGGACGAGGGTGTCGAGGTCGGCGGGCCGCACGAGCCGTACCGGCAGTCGCAGCGGATGGACCTGTACGCGGACGTCGCCCGCCGCCTGGTCGAGGGCGGGCACGCGTACGAGTCGTTCTCCACGCCCGAGGAGATCGAGGCGCGCCACAAGGCGGCCGGCCTGGACCCGAAGCTGGGCTACGACGGCGTCGACCGCGACCTGACCGACGAGCAGAAGGCCGCGTTCCGGGCCGAGGGCCGCGAGCCGGTCCTGCGTCTGCGGATGCCCGACGCGGACCTCTCCTTCGACGACCTGGTGCGCGGCGAGGTCACGTTCAAGGCGGGCTCGGTGCCGGACTTCGTCATCGTCCGCGCCAACGGCCAGCCCCTGTACACGCTGGTCAACCCGGTGGACGACGCGCTCATGGGAATCACGCACGTGCTGCGCGGGGAGGACCTGCTCTCGTCGACGCCCCGCCAGATCGCGCTCTACCAGGCGCTGGAAGCGATCGGCGTCGGCTCCGGGGCGCCGGTCTTCGGGCACCTGCCGTCGGTCCTGGGCGAGGGAAACAAGAAGCTGTCCAAGCGCGACCCCGAGTCCAACCTGTTCCTGCACCGCGACCGCGGCTTCACGCCCGAGGGCCTGCTCAACTACCTGGCACTGCTCGGCTGGTCGATCGGCCCGGACCGCGACATCTTCTCGATGGAGGAGATGACGGCCGCGTTCGACGCGGCGGACGTCAACCTCAACCCGGCGCGGTTCGACGTGAAGAAGGCCGAGGCGATCAACTCCGCGCACGTGCGGCTGCTGGCGCCCGAGGACTTCCGCGACCGGCTGGTGCCGTACCTGCACCGCGCGGGCCTGGTGCCGACCGACTCCTACGCGGACCTCTCGCCAGAGCACCGTGCCCTCCTCGACGCGGGCGCGCCGCTCATCCAGGAGCGCATCACGTTGCTGGGCGAGGCCGAGGGCATGCTCGGGTTCCTGTTCGTCGCGGACGGCGCCCTCCAGATCGCCGACGACGCCCGCGGCGCGCTGCGCGAGGAGTCCCCGGCCGTCCTCGACGCCGCCGCGGCCGCGCTCGAAGCCCTCACCGAGTTCACGACGACCGGCACCCAGGAGGCGCTGCAGTCTGCGCTGGTCGACGGGCTCGGCATCAAGCCCCGGTTCGCGTTCACGCCGCTGCGCGTCGCGCTCAGCGGACGACGCGTGTCCCCGCCCCTGTTCGAGTCGATGGAGATCCTGGGCAAGGAGTCCACGCTCGCGCGGATCGCTGCCCTGCGCGCCACGCTCTGATGCGGGTCGACGGGGTCCTGTTCGACATCGACGACACGCTCGTCGACACCCGCGGCGCGTTCGGTCACGCCCTGTCCGCGCTCGCGCGCGAGTACCTGCCGGACCTGCCGCACGACCGGTACGACGAGCTGGTGAGGGTCTGGCGCGCGGACGTCGGCGGCCACTACGCGGCGTACACGCGCGGCGAGGTCGGCTTCGTCGAGCAGCGGATGACGCGGGCCAACGAGCTGCACGCGCAGTTCGGGGGACCGGTGCTGGACGCTGACGCGTTCGCGGTCTGGGACGAGGCGTTCCAGGGTGCGTTCGCGGACGCGTGGACCGCGCACGAGGATGTCGAGGCCGTCCTGGACAAGCTCCTTGCCGCCGGCCTCGCGGTGGGCGCGCTGTCCAACGCGTCCGTCGAGCTCCAGACGATCAAGCTCGAGCGGGTGTCGCTGCTCGAGCGCGTGCCCATGCTCGTCGGCGTCGACACCCTCGGCTTCGGCAAGCCCGACCCTCGCGTCTTCGTCGAGGCGTGCCGCCGGCTCGGCACCTCTCCCGAGCGCACCGCCTACGTGGGCGACGAGCTCGACGTCGACGCCGTGGCGGCGCGGGAGGCGGGACTGCTGGGCATCTGGGTGGACCGTCCCGGTGGGCGCCGGCTCGCGCTGACGGACGCGGAGATCGTTGCGGCAGACGTCGTCGGGATCGAGTCCCTCGACCAGCTCCCGGGGGTTCTCGGGCTCTAGCGCAGCCGCGCCCGGTAGCACTCGGTCCGGTACGGCACCTCGATCCACTCGCGTCCGCGCAGGTCCGGATGGGCGGCGACGAGCCGATCGATCTCGTCGAGGAGCGCGTCTCGCTCGTCGGCCGGGAGCAGGATCAGGTGGCTGCGGCTGGCGGCGAGGGTGCGCAGGTCCGCGGCGCGCAGCCGCTGGGTCCAGGGGAACGTGGCGTGCTCCGGCTCGGTGAACGCGTCGCCGAGCATCGGGTCGCGGTAGCTGGTCTCCAGGCTGTCCCCGCGGTGCACGATCTCGGTCCAGCGCGCCACCCAGTCGGTCGACTGGTCGCGCACGTTCCAGATCGGCGCCACCTGACCGCCGGGCCGCAGGACGCGGGCGATCTCCGCGGAGGCCGCGGGTGGGTCCACCCAGTGCCAGGCCTGCGCGATGGTCACGGCGTCCACCGACTCATCGGGCAGACCGAGGTGCTCGGCCGTCCCGGGCAGCGCCTCGACGTCCGGAAGGGCGGCCGCCAGCTCCGCCCGCATCGCGTCGGACGGCTCCACGGCGACGACGTGCCACCCGAGCGCGACGAGCCGTTCGGTGAGCTTGCCGGTCCCGGCCGCGAGGTCCACGACGTCGCGCGCGTCCGGGGGGACGGCCCATCGGACCGCCTCGTCGGGGTAGCTGGGCCGGGTGGCCTGGTAGACGGCTGCGGCCCGGTCGAACGAGGCGGCGCGGTCGTCGCGGTCGTCGGTGCTCATGGCACCGATCGTGCCGCGACGGGAGGTGTCACGCCTCCGGCAGCGGGTCCAGGTACTCCAACGCGGCCTGGTGGAGCCGCCCGTTGGACACCAGCGCGGACCCGCCGAACGGGCCGGGCACCCCGCGGATCGAGGTGAACGTGCCGCCGGCCTCGGTGACGATCGGGACGAGCGCCGCCATGTCGTGCAGCGACAGCTCCGGCTCCGCGGACAGGTCCACCGCGCCCTCCGCGACCAGCACGTGCGACCAGAAGTCGCCGTACGCACGCGTCCGCCACGTCCGCCGGGTCAGGTTCAGGAACGCATCCAGCTGCCCGCGCTCCTCCCAGCCGCTCAGCGACGAGTACGACAGCGAGGCGTCCTCGAGGCGGTCGACCTGGGAGACGTGCAGCTGGCTGGCGGCGGCCAGCGACTTCCCGGTCCACGCGCCGTTGCCCTGCGCCGCCCACCAGCGCCGACCGAGCGCGGGGGCGCTGACCAGGCCGACGACCACCTGGTCGCCGTCCAGCAGCCCGATGAGCGTGGCCCACACGGGCACGCCGCGGACGAAGTTCTTGGTCCCGTCGATCGGGTCGATGATCCACCGGCGCGGCCCGTGGCCGGTGTCGCCCATCTCCTCGCCGTGCACCGCGTCCCGCGGTCGCGCCCGGGACAGCTGACCGCGGACGATCTCCTCGGCGGTCTTGTCGGCGTCGGACACCGGCGTGAGGTCGGGCTTCGTCTCCACCCGCAGGTCCTGCGCCTTGAACCGCGACATGGTCAGCGAGTCCACCTGGTCCGCGATCACGTGGGCGAGGCGCAGGTCGTCGTCGTACCCGGGTCGCAGGCTCATGCCCGACACGGTAGTGGTTCGTCGGTGCACGTCAGGGACGTGCGGGCTCCCGGTTGTCCGGATCTCCGCTGCCCAGGCGGCTGGCCAGGAGACGGCGGAACGACTCGACGCGGGCGGCGCGCGCCTCGCGGGTCGGCTCGTCCGGCGCGGCGGCGACCCAGTCGTCGAGCGCGCAGTCCGGGGCGTCGTCCGCGTGGGTGCACCCGCGCGGGCACTCCTCGGCGACCTCCGCGAGGTCCGCGAACGCGCCGAGCAGGTGCTGCGGGTCGACGTGTGCGAGCCCGAACGACCGTACGCCGGGCGTGTCGATGACCCACGTGGGCTTCGACGTCCCGGGAACGCGCAGCGCCACCGCGGAGCTTGAGGTGTGCCGACCGCGGCCGGTGACGTCGTTCACCACACCCACGGCCCGGTACGTGCCCGGGACCAGCGCGTTCACCAGCGTCGACTTCCCGACGCCCGAGTGCCCGACCAGCACCGACGTCTTGCCCTCCAGCGCCGCTCGCACGTCGTCGAGGCCGTGGATGATCCGGCCGCCGACGGACTTCTCCGCGCTGGTCACCACCACCTCGACGCCGATCGGCGCGTACATCCCGACCAGCTCCGCGGGATCCGCCAGGTCCGCCTTGGTCAGGGCCAGCAGGGCGTCCATGCGCGCGTCGTAGGCCGCGGCGACGCAGCGGTCGATCATGCGCGTGCGCGGCTCGGGGTCGGCCAGCGCGGTGACGATCACCAGCTGGTCCGCGTTGGCGACGATGATCCGCTCGATCGGGTCGGTGTCGTCCGCGGTCCGCCGCAGCACCGTCCGACGCTCGCCGATCCGCACGATCCGGGACAGGGAGCCGTCGTCGCCGGACGTGTCCCCGACGATGTCCACCCGGTCACCCGGCACCACGCGGTCGCGGCCGAGCTCCCGGGCCTTCATCGCGATCGCCACGCGCTCGTCGGGGCCGTCGGGGTCGACGAGGATCGCGTAGCGACCGCGGTCGACGGCGGTGACCAGGGCGACCTCGGCGTCGGCGTGCTCGGGGCGCTGCTTGGTCCGCGGGCGCGAGCCGCGACCGGGACGGATGCGGACGTCCCGCTCGTCGTAGCGCCGGGCACCCATCAGGCCAGCACGGCCGATCCGAGCATGCCGCCCCAGAGCCCGACGAAGTCGGGGATCGTCTTGGCGGTCGTCGCGACGTCCTCGACCTCCACGCCCGGGACCCGCAGCCCGATGAGAGCGCCCGCGGTGGCCATCCGGTGGTCCTCGTACGTGTGCCAGGTTCCCCCCGACAGCGGGCGTGGCGTGATGACCAGCCCGTCGGAGGTCTGCTCCGCCTGCCCGCCCAGACGCGTGATCTCGGCGGCCAGCGCGGCGAGCCGGTCGGTCTCGTGCCCGCGCAGGTGGGCGATGCCCCGCAGCCGCGTGGGGGAGTCGGCCAGGGTGGCGAGCCCGGCGATGGTCGGCGCGATCTCGCCGGCCGCGTGCAGGTCCAGGTCGACGCCACGGACCGCGCCGGTGCCGGTGACGCTCAGCAGGTCACCGTCGACGCGTGTGGTGGCGCCCATCCGCTCCAGGATCCCGGGCAGCAGGCCCCCGGGCTGCGTCGTCTGCGTCGGCCAGCCCGGCACGCGCACTGTTCCGCCGGCCACGAGGGCCGCGCACAGGAACGGGGCCGCGTTGGACAGGTCCGGCTCGACGCGCACGTCGCGGCCGGTGATCCGACCCGGCGCCACCTGCCAGATCGCAGGCCGCGAGTCGTCCACGTGGACGCCGGCCTCGCGCAGGAGGGCGACCGTCATCTCGATGTGCGGCAGGCTCGGCAGCGTCCGGCCGGTGTGCCGCAGGGTCAGGCCGCGCTCGAACCTCGCGGCGGCGAGCAGCAGCCCGGAGACGAACTGGCTGGACGCGGACGCGTCCACGTCGACCTGACCTCCGAGCACGGAGCCGTGCCCGTGCACCGTGAACGGGAGGTGCCCGGGCTCGCCGTGCTCCTCGACGCGCACCCCCAGCGTGCGCAGCGCAGTCAGCACCGGCCCCATCGGCCGGGCGAGGGCCGAGTCGTCGCCGTCGAACCGGACCGGGCCGTTGGCGAGCGCCGCGACAGCGGGCAGGAACCGCATGACGGTCCCCGCGAGACCGCAATGGACGGCGGTCGACCCCTGGACCGGGCCGGGCGTGACCACCCAGTCGCTGCCGTCCTCGTCGATCCGTGCGCCCAGGCCGGTGAGTGCGGCCGCCATCAGACGCGTGTCCCGTGACCGCAGTGCACCGCGTAGGCGGCCGGGGGAGTCGGCCAGCGCGGCGAGGACCAGGTAGCGGTTGGTCAGGGACTTGGAGCCGGGCACCTCGACGAGCGCGTCCAGGGGGGCGTCGGCGAGCGGTGCGGTCCACAGGTCCATGGCACCCAGGCTATCGGGGGTGCCGACGGGCACTGTGAGCGTCTCAGGCCCTCTCAGTCGGAGGCCTTCGCCGCTGCGTGCTCGGAGCGCGCCTTCTGCACGCGCCAGCTGATCCCCGGGCGGCCCTCGAGGTCGACACCGGCGATCAGGGCACCACCGGTGAACGCGAGCGCGCGCACGAGCTTGTCGCGACGGGCGCGCCGCAGCAGCGGGTCCTCGCCCTTGACGCGCTTGGTGGGCAGGTTGAGCAGGACGAGCGGAGCCGTCAGGGCCGCGAGCGCGAGCGCGGCCGTGCGCGGTGCCTTGCCGACCGCGAGCAGCACCCCGGCCGCGGCCAGCGCGGCACCGTGCGCCTGGACGATCGTGGTCAGCTGCCGGTCGCTGAGCTCGCGGCCCAGCACGTCTCCGGCCGGGCCGGACAGCGCGGGCTCGGGCAGCCGGCGGCGCAGCGTCGTCAGCGCCCCTCGGGCGTCGGCGGCGTGCGCGGCGGGGTGCCGGACGACGTCGAGACCCTCGGTGACGAACCACGAGGCGAACAGGGGACGCGCGATTCGGCGCAGCAGCACGGCAGCTCCTCCTACAGGGCGCCGCCGGCGGCGGACGGCGCGTCGGCGGACTCGCCACCGTCGCCGATCTGCTCGCGGGCGACATAGTTCTCGAGGTCGAACAGGTTGTCGCCGGCACGCGTGGCGACGGTGAGCAGCGTGGTCGCCGAGGCGACTTCCTCCACCTGCTCCTTGAGGAACCAGAGCAGGAACTGCTCGCCCAGGGCGTCGCCCTCGGCGCGGGCGGCCGCGAAGATCGCCTCGATCTGCGAGGTGACCTGCTTCTCCTGCTGGAGGGCCAGGCCGATGGGCTCGGTGACCTGGGTGAAGCCGTTGCGCACGGAGCTGCCGGCGGGGATCTCGACGTGCAGGTCCCGGTCCAGCAGGTACTGCACGATCATCAGCGCGTGGTTGCGCTCCTCGATCGCCTGCCGGTAGTAGTGCCGGGCCAGCTGGGGGAGGTCCTGCCCGTCGAACCACACGGCGATCGCCACGTACTGCTGGTGGGCGTCGAACTCGTGGCCGATCTGCTCACGGAGCAGGCGCAGGAAGGTGGAGTCCGCGGCAGTCGTCGTCATGCCGCCAACCTAGTGCGCGGGTGCGGCGCTGGCGACGCGTGTGCGGCAGCGGGAATGGTCCGCAGCGTCCTGCCGTTGTGGCCACCATGAGCTGTGCTACCGAGACGCGCGCTGCGACGCCTCCCGTGACCGGGTGGGCGGTCGGTACCCCCGTAGACACCCTTCCCGCCCAGTGGCCCGCGCAGATGCAGGCGTCCGGGGTGAATGTGTCGTGGCCCACGCCGGTCGGTGGTCCTCAGACTCCGGGACTAGGCTCGTCCGCGATGAGCGAGGACACGAACCGCGCGCCCGAGTCCGAGGGCGACGCTGCACGGACCGAGAGGTTCGAGGCCGAGGCGCTGGTCTACCTGGACCAGCTGTACGGCGCTGCCCTGCGGATGACGCGCAACCCGGCCGACGCCGAGGACCTGGTGCAGGAGACGTTCGCCAAGGCGTTCGCCGCGTTCCACCAGTACCGCCCGGGCACCAACCTCAAGGCGTGGCTGTACCGCATCCTCACCAACACGTACATCAACTCGTACCGCAAGAAGCAGCGCGAGCCGCAGCAGTCCCGCTCCGAGGAGATCGAGGACTGGCAGCTGGCCCGCGCCGAGTCGCACACGTCGAGGGGCCTTCGGTCTGCCGAGGCCGAGGCGCTCGACCACCTCCCGGACTCCGACGTCAAGGACGCCCTGCAGCGTCTGCCGGAGGAGTTCCGGATSGCGGTGTACCTCGCGGACGTCGAGGGCTTCGCGTACAAGGAGATCGCCGAGATCATGGGGACGCCGATCGGGACGGTGATGTCCCGGTTGCACCGCGGCCGCGCACAGCTGCGCGACCTGCTGTCGGACTACGCCCGCGGGCGTGGTCTGGTCGCGGTGGCCCCGACCGCGCCGGAGGGCGAACGATGAACGAGAGTGACCTGTCAGCGGGCAACTGCGGCAACAACTGCGCAGACGCTCTGGACCGGCTCTGGGAGTACCTCGACGCGGAGCTCGGGGCGCCCGACGCCGAGACTGTCCGGGCGCACCTCGCCGAGTGCGAGGGCTGCCTGGAGGAGTACGACGTCGACGTCGTGGTGAAGACGATCGTGAAGCGCGGCTGCCAGGAGGCCGCGCCGGAGCACCTGCGGCTGAAGATCCACGAGCAGCTGACCGTCATGCGCGTCACGCTCGACTGAGCGCCGCAGACCCGAACGACGAAGGCCCGGTGCAGCAGCTGCTGCTCCGGGCCTTCCCGTTCTCCGAACGCTCAGGCGTTGGGACGGTTGCCGTGGTTCGCGGCGCTGCCCTTGCGGGAACGGCGCTTGCGGCCTCGCTTGCTCATGGGATCTTCCTTCGTCGACGTACGGGGGGTCGGCGCCCGTGCTGCTCGCCGGACTCGTCTCCATCGTCCCACATCTCTCGCGCCCTCAAGTGCGGGGCGCCGACGTCCGATATCCAGTGCGTGAGCCAGCCGACACAGTCCGTCATCCCGTTCCTGCACGCCCTCGCGAGCACGGGCGGATCCGACCTGCACTGCAAGGTCGGTTCCGCGCCCCGCGTGCGCGTCGACGGCCGGCTGCGCAAGCTGCAGGTCCCCGACCTCAAGCCGGCGGACACCGAGCGCATGCTCGAAGAGGTCCTGCCCGACGACCTGGTGGACGCGTTCCGCGAGCACAAGGAGGCGGACTTCGCGTACTCCGTGTCCGGTGTCGGGCGGTTCCGCGTCAACGCCTACCAGGCGCGCGGCACGTACGGCCTGGTGTTCCGCCGGGTGGCCGTCGGGGCCCAGTCGCTCGCCGAGCTGTCCCTGCCCGAGGTCATCGGCGAGCTGGCGCTGGAGCCCCGCGGGCTCGTGCTGGTGACCGGTCCGACCGGCTCCGGCAAGACGACGACCCTGGCCTCGATGGTCGACCTCATCAACACGCTGCGCGAGGTCAACATCGTCACCATCGAGGACCCGATCGAGATCCTGCACCACGACAAGAAGTCGATCGTGTCCCAGCGAGAGGTGCGCCAGGACACGGCCGACTTCACGGTCGCCCTGCGTGCCGCGATGCGCCAGGACCCGGACGTCATCCTCGTCGGCGAGATGCGCGACGTGGAGACGGTCCGCGCGGCGCTGTCCGCGGCCGAGACCGGTCACCTGGTCCTGTCCACGCTGCACACCATCGACGCGGCCGAGACGGTCAACCGCATCATCGACTTCTTCCCGCCGCACGAGCAGAAGCAGGTCCGCATCGCGCTCGCCCAGGCGTTGCGCGGCGTGGTGTCCCAGCGCCTGGTCCGGCTGGCGAACGGCACGGGTCGTCGTCCGGCCATCGAGGTCATGGTCAACACCGGCCGCACGCGCGACGCGATCCTGGACCCCGAGGACGCCCCGCCGCTGATCGACCTCATCCGCGAGGGCGACTTCTACAAGATGCAGACGTTCGACCAGCACCTCTTCCAGCTGGTCCGGGACGACGCGATCACCTACGACGAGGCGCTCTCGGTGTCGACCAGCCCACACGACCTGACGGTCGAGCTGCGGCAGGCCGGCCTCGTGTCCTGATCTCCCACCGACAGAGCCCGTGACCGCCCGCGGTCACGGGCTCTGTCGTGTCCGCAGACGCGATATGACGTGAGTTCTTGCGCGGGAGCGGAACGCGATATAACGTGTCTCCAGACACGAGATATATCGCGAATGAGGAGAGCATCATGGCGAGCGAGTCCTGGGTCGTCGCCGGCCCGCAGATCATCGAGATCGAGTCGGTCACGGACCTCCGGGTGCAGCTGGTGGGCGGACGCGTCGACGTCGTCGCGCACGACGGGCCCGGCGCGCGGATCGAGGTGCACGACGTCGACGGCCGGCCGCTGGAGGTCAGCCTGTCCGACGGCGAGCTCCGGGTCGGCTACCAGTTCACGCTGGGCGGCTGGGACGGGTTCCTCGAGAAGTTCCGCAATTTCCGCGGCAAGGACCGCGCCGACGTGCACATCGCGATCCCGCGCGGCATCCGCGCGAAGGTCGGCACCGTGAGCGCCGACGGCCTGCTCGCCGGCGTGGCGGAGGACGCGTCGGTGTCCACCGTCTCGGGCACGCTCATCACCGACGGCACCGTCGGGCGCCTGAGCGCCAACACCGTCTCGGGCGAGATCGTCGTGCGCGACCACCGTGGGGACCTCAAGCTCAACTCGGTCTCGGGCGAGCTCGCGGCGTCGGGGGAGCTGAGCCTGGTGCAGGCCAACTCGGTGTCCGGCTCGCTGACGCTGGACGTGACGTCCGGGACCTCCAGCGTGACGGCGACGACGGTCTCCGGCGACGTCACGGTCCGCCTGCCCGCGGGCAAGGGCGTCCAGGTGAAGGGTCAGTCCGTCTCGGGGCGGCTCGTCGTGGACGGCGAGGAGTACAAGGGCACGTCGCCGGGGCATCGGAAGGTCGATCTCCGCACGGGTGACGGGGCGTGCTTCGTCTCCTCCACCACGGTGTCGGGGCACCTCACGGTGCTGCGCGGCGCAGGGACCGGGGTCGCGTGATGATGGCGCCGGTCTTCGCGCACGGACAGCTGCGCCTCTACCTGCTGTCGCTCCTGGAGAGCGGGCCCAAGCACGGCTACGAGCTCATCACGGCGCTCTCGGACCGCTTCGGGGGCACCTACCGGCCGAGCCCGGGCACGGTCTACCCCCGGCTCGCCCGCCTCGAGGAGGAGGGCCTGGTCCAGCGGGTCGACGAAGAGCGCAAGAGCACCTACGCGCTCACGGAGGCTGGCTACGCCGAGCTGAACGCGCGGCGTGCCGAGCTGGGCCACCTCGAGGAGGGGATCGCGGAGTCGGTCCGGGAGCGCGCCGCCCAGGTGCGCGAGGACGTGCGCGGGTCCATGCGCGGACTGCGCGCCGACCTCGCCGCGGCCGCCCAGCAGGCCCGTGCCGCGGCGGTCCCGCACACCACCGGCGACGTCCCGGACGACCCGCGGCTCGCGTCGCACGTCCGGTCCAAGGACGCCGAGGCGATGATCCAGCGGTTCCGCGACGAGATCCGCGCGGACCTGCGCCGGGCCGACGCCCGTGGGGCCGTGGAGCAGCTCACGCTCGACACCCTGCGGACCGTGCTGGACTCCGCGCTGACCGCCGTCCGCGGCACGTTGAGATGACGCTCTGGGTCCGCTGGCTGTCAGGCGCCGTCGTCGGGCAGGCCGAGCCAGGCGTGCCAGCCGGTGTGCAGGACCAGCCAGGCCATCAGGCCGTACCCGGCCTGTCCTGGCAGGATCCCGTCGCCCGCGGCGAGGTCGCCCAGCCACTGGTCGTGGGCGGCCAGGGGCGTGTACATGTCGACGAAGGGCACCCGACGCCGGGTCGCCACATCCGCGTACGCGGCTGACAGGTCGGCCAGCTTGTCGGCGTCGGCGGTGCCGCCCGGGGGTGGGCCGACGACGAACGCGGGGATCCGGCGCTGGTCGGCGACGTCGAGGATGTTCGCGAGGTTGAGCCGGCTGCGCGCGAGCGAGAGGCCCGCGGCGACGTCGGCCCGGCCGAGGGCGACGACGAGCCGGTTGTCGGCCTCGGGGGACAGGCGACGGGTGACCTCCTCGTCCCACCGGGCGCCCAGGGCGGTGCTCGTCTCGCCGGGGACGGCGAGCGTCAGCACGGTGAGGGTGTCCGGCGTCGGTGTCCTGGCCGTCACCCGACCGACCCAGCCGAGCCCCTTGGGGTCGCCCGCGCCGGCCACGAGCTCGTCGCCGACCACCGCCAGCCTCAGCGGCAGCTCGCCCACACGCCTCACCTCTCGCCGTCCGACCCGTCGTGCGACGGCCGCCGCCGCACAGTGTCTCAGGCTGCGGTAGCGCCCGCCGGTTCATCGGCGGGCCTGTCGCGAGCGGGCGGGAGGTGTCAGGCGCTGCGGTACGGGTGGCTCGGCAGGCCGGACGCCGTGTCCGACCAGTCGGCGTGGGAGGCCGGGGGCCGGGCGCTGCCCAGGCCGTCCCGGCGGACCGTGACGACGAGGCGGGCGACCAGCCAGGCCGCGCTGGCGAGTGCGAGGACGATCCATACGGTGGTCATGGCAGAAAGTCTCCGCCCGGCCAGAACGCGCCACGAGTGGCAGGACTGACGCTGACCGTTGACATTCCGCCACATCGTGCCGATGCTGGCCGCATGCTCCGATCCGTGGCCGCCATCGCCCTGCCGAACGTCGCCCCCTTCGAGCTCGGGGTGGCCTGCGAGGTCTTCGGCATCGACCGCCGGGACACCGGCGGGCCGTGCTTCGAGTTCACGCTCTGCGGCATCGAGCCCGGGATCGTGCCGACGAAGGGCGCCGGCTACTCCATCGTCGTGGAGCACGGCCTGGAGGCGACCCGCGACGTCGACCTGGTGATCGTCCCTGCCTACGGCGACACCGACGACGTGCCCGAGGTGGTGCTCGACGCCCTGCGGGCCGCGCACGAGCGGGGCGCCTGGGTGCTCAGCATCTGCAGCGGCTCGTTCGCGCTCGGGTACGCCGGCCTGCTCGACGGTCGGCAGTGCACGACGCACTGGATGTACACCGACGAGATGAGCAGGAGGTTCCCGCGGGCGCGGCTCAACCCCGCCGTCCTCTACGTCGACGACGAGCACGTCATCACCAGCGCCGGCACGGCCGCCGGCATCGACGCCTGCCTGCACCTGGTGCGCCGCGAGCTGGGTGCCGCGGCGGCGTCGGCCATCGCCCGTCGGATGGTCGTCCCTCCGCATCGCGACGGCGGACAGGCCCAGTACGTCGACACCCCGCTGCCCTGCGACGCCGACACCCTGGCCCCGCTGCTCGCCTGGATGATGGAGAACCTCGAGGAGGAGCTCAGCGTGCCGGACCTGGCCGCCCGCGCCTTCGTCTCCGAGCGGACGTTCGCCCGACGGTTCCGGGCCGAGACCGGGACGACGCCCGCCGCCTGGGTCACCCGGCAGCGCGTGGTCCGGGCGCAGGAGATGCTCGAACGTCCGGGCGCAGGAGATGCTCGAAC
>NZ_JBFUHU010000058.1:0-13611 GCF_056402235.1 Cellulomonas sp. P4_B5_2 | reverse complement strand
GTGCCGGACTGGCCGACCGCCGACGTCCGCACGCTGCTGGCGAAGTTCGGCCTGGGCGGGCACCACATCCACCGGCCCGCGTCGTCGCAGTCGCCGGGGGAGCGGACCCGCGCGGCGCTCGCGCTCCTGCAGGCCCGTGGCGTGAACCTGCTGGTGCTGGACGAGCCGACCAACCACCTGGACCTGCCGGCCATCGAGCAGCTGGAGCAGGCGCTCGACAGCTTCGAGGGCACGATCCTGCTGGTCACGCACGACCGGCGGATGCTGGAGACGGTCCGGCTCACCCGCCGCTGGCACGTGGAGGACGGGCAGGTCACCGAGGTGACCGCGGACTGACGCGCGCGTGACGACGTCGTCACGCGGCTACGCTCGCCGAGTTCAGCACGGCCGACGACGAGGACGGTTCCATGGCACCCATCAGGTTCGGCGTGGTCGGCAGCGGCTGGCGCGCGGAGTTCTTCGTCCGCATGGCGCGGCTGATGCCCGAGCGGTTCCAGTGCGTGGGTGTGGTGACGCGGTCGGCGGAGCGCGGTGCGCAGGTCGAGCGCGAGTGGGGCGTGCCGACGGTGCGCACCATCGAGGAGCTGGTGACCGCCGTCGGACCGACCACCGACCGGCCCGAGTTCGTCGTCGTCTCGGTCCCGTGGCCGGTGACCCCGGTGGCGACGATGGAGCTGGTCGCGCTCGGCATCCCGGTGCTCGCCGAGACCCCGCCTGCGCCGGACGTCGACGGTCTGCGCGAGCTGTGGGCCGAGGTCGGCACGTCCGGACTCGTGCAGGTGGCCGAGCACAGCCCGTCGATGCCCTCGCACGCGGCGCGGATCGCGGTCGTGGACGCGGGGACCATCGGGCGGCCGACGAGCGTACAGATCTCCTCCACGCATCTGTACCACGCCGTCGGCCTCATCCGCAGGCTGCTCGGCACCGGTCGCGACGAGGTCACCGTGCGGGCGAGCACGTTCACTTCTCCGCTGCTGTCCCCCTTGGAGCGGGACGGCTGGACCGGCGCCACCGAGCCGGCCGACGCGTGGAACATCCTCGCCACCCTCGACTTCGGCGACGGCCGCAGCGCCCTGTACGACTTCACCGACAACCAGTGGCACAACCCGCTGCGCACCAACCGCATCGTCATCCGCGGTTCGCACGGCGAGATCGTCGACGACGCCGTCACCCGGGTGGTGGACGAGCGCACGGTCCTCACGTCCCCGATCGTCCGGCGGGTCAGCGGCCTGGAGCAGAACCTCGACGGCTTCGATCTCGAGCACCTGGGCTTCGACGGCCAGGTCGTGTACCGGAACGCGTTCCAGGGTGCCCGGCTCGCCGACGACGACATCGCGGTCGCGGCCCTGCTCGACGCGACGGGTGCCTGGGTGCGCGGCGGCGGTCCCGCGCCGTACCCGCTGGCCGACGGCTGCCAGGACCACCTGCTCGGTCTGGCCATCGAGGAGGCGGCACGCACCGGCGACACCGTCCATACCGCCAGGGAGGCGTGGGCGGACGCCTAGCGGATGCGAACGGGTGACGCCAGTGCCACGGTCGTGAGTCGAGAGCGACCGAGAGGAGCCCGCACATGGCAGTCACCGCATTCGGCGACCTCCCGCTGGCCGACCGCGACCGGTCCTGGGACGGCGACGCCGCCGAGAAGCGCGTCCGGGCCTGGGCCAAGGCGCAGGACGAGCCGAACGAGAGGTACCGGGACGCGCACGTCTGGTACGACGCCGAGAACAAGGAGAACTTCACCGCGTACAAGCTGTTGATCGCCGACGTGATCGACGGCCGCCTGAAGGCCGTGCCACGGGGCGTGTTCGCCGCCGCGGCCGTCATGCAGGGGTCGCGCGGTGGGGTCGACGTCCCGGACAAGGACCGCGATCGCATCAGGAGCCACCTGGCGAAGTACTACGCGAAGCTCGACGAGACGCCACCCTGGAAGGACTAGACGCACCGACGGGCGCGACACCATGGGTGCCGCGCCCGTCGCGCGTGCGGACCTGCCCTCAGGTCGTCAGGAGGCCGTGCACGTCAGGCTCGGCCAGGTCCAGTTGCCGCCGTGCTGGACCGTGAAGCCGAACGAGGTCGTCTGACCCGCGGAGAGCGCGCCGCTGCCGCTCGGCCGCATGGTCATGACGTTGCCGGAGGAGTCCCACGTCGGCGACCCGTTCCACGTCGCGATGATCCGCTGCGGGCTCCTGACCGTCACGGTCGACTGCCAGCCGCTGATGTTCGTGTTCGCGCGGATGGTCACCGTGCCGTTGAAGCGGTCACTCCACTTCTGTCCCTCCGAGTACGTCGCCGTGCAGCTGCCGCCGCCCGTGGGTGGGGGCGTGGTGGTCGTCGGTGTCGGGACCGGCGTGGTGGGCGTCGGGTTCGGGGTGGTGGTCCCGCCGGCGTTGAGCTGGTTGAGCACGCTCGTGTAGGCGGCCTTCTTGTTGCCGGACCCGTCGAAGAGCAGCGGGGTGCCCGAGGCGCGCCACGAGTCGCTGTCCCGCACGCCCCAGACGGTGATGCCGGTGCAGCGGGCGACCGAGAGGCACGCCTGGACGACGCCCTGGTACTGCTGCGCCTGCGAGCTGCCCGAACCCTCGATGTCGAGCTCGGTGATCTGCACGTCGACGCCCAGCGCGGCGAAGTTGCGCAGGGTCGTGTCGTAGTTGGAGGGCACCGGGTTGCCCGAGTTGAAGTGCGCCTGGAAGCCGACGCAGTCGATGGGCACGCCACGCGACTTGAAGTCGCGAACCATGGCGTAGACGCCCTGGGTCTTGGCGTGCGACCAGTTGTCGGTGTTGTAGTCGTTGTAGCAGAGCTTGGCGCCGGGGTCGGCGGCGCGGGCGGCGCGGAACGCGGCCTCGATCCAGTCGTTGCCGGTGCGCTGCAGGTTGGAGTCGCGACGCCCGCCGGAGGAGCCGTCCGCGAACGCCTCGTTGACGACGTCCCAGGCGTACACCTGGCCCTTGTAGTGCGTGGCCACCTGGGTGACGTGGTTCAGCATCGCGTTGCGCAGCGAGGAGCCGGACATGTTCTGCATCCAGCCCGGCTGCTGCGAGTGCCAGGCGAGCGCGTGCCCGCGCACCTGCTTCCCGTTCTGCCGGGCCCAGCTCGCGATCCGGTCGCCGTTGCCGTAGCTGAACTGGTTCTGCGACGGCTCCGTCGCGTCCATCTTCATCTCGTTCTCGGCGGTGATCATGTTGAACTCGCGGTTCGCGATGGTCGTGTACGTCGAGTCGCTGAGCCGGTTGGCCGCGATGGCGGTGCCGAAGTAGCGCCCGCTCTCGCTGGCCGCTGCCTGCAGGGTGCTGCCCGCTGCCGCCGCGGGCAGGGCCAGTGCCACAGACAGGCCGGCGACGGCGAGGCCGCCGATAGCCGCGGTCAGGCGTCCTGGTCGTGGGGTCGTGATTGATCCTCCTCGGTGGTGCACTCGTCGGCTGATCGCCGGCGCCTCACCCTGTGGCGGTGGCTCAGACGCGGTCAAGGCATGGGAGCGCTCCGGTAGTTGCGATATCTTGAGCGAAACGTTTTGTAACCCATACGGGTGAATTCCACCGATGGAGATTGGAATGGAGTCGGACGCGGGATCAGTCTCAGGAGACCACGCGCACAGCAGTTCGCGAAAGTATCGGCCACTGGTGGGGCGGGTCCCGCCGGTCAGCCGTCGCGTCGCGGCGTGCTCTCCCGCTCCACGAGGCGCATGCCGGCGAGGTAGAGAACCGGCGCGCTGTCCGTCGCGCTCGGGTCCCACCGCTCGCGCACCCGGCGGCGGAGGATGTCGACCGCGACGTGCGCGATCTCCCGCCTGCCCGGGTCGACGGTAGTGAGCGTCGGCACGGAGTAGCGCGCGTCCTCGATGTCGTCGAAGCCGACGACGCCGACGTCCAGCGGGATGGCCAGACCGCGCGCCTGCAGCTCGTACATCGCGCCGATGGCCAGCGCGTCGTTGAACGCGACCACGCCGTCGACCGGCACGCCGGAGTCGAGCACGTGGGCCATCGCGCGCGCGCCGTTGGCCCGGTGCCACGCCTCGTCCGACCAGCCGAGCAGGCGGGTGTCGACGTCGATCCCGCGCGCCTCGAGCGCCTGCTGGTATCCGGCGTAGCGCAGGGAGGCCGATCCGGCGGTCTGCGCGTGCAGCATGCCGATCACCGCGATGTGGCGTCGGCCGGCGTCGAGGAGGAGATCGGTCGCCGCCCGGGCTCCGTCGATGTTCCGCATGGTGACGTGGTCGACGCTCGGTGAGAACAGCTGCTCGCCGAGCAGGACGAGCGGGTAGCCGAGATCGTCGAGCAGGTGCGCGTCGCTCTGGACGAGCGCCGCGGGGCTGAAGATCAGGCCGTCGACGAGGCCACGGCGGGGCACCCGCAGCGCGGCGAGCTCGCCCTCACGGGTGAAGCCCGTCGGCTCGATGAGCACCTGCAGGCCGTGGTCGCGTGCTGCCGCGAGGATCTCGTCGGCCAGCTCGCCGAAGTAGGGCTGCCCCAGCTCGGGGACCGCGAGACCGACCACACCGCTGCGGCCGGAGCGGAAGATCTTCGCGGTCACGTTGATCTCGTAGCCGAGCGCGTCGACGGCGACGAGCACCCGGTCCCTGGTCGTGTCCCGGACGTGGGGGTAGCCGCTGAGCACGTTCGACACGGTCTTCACGGACACACCGGCGTGCCGTGCGACGTCGGCCATCGTCGCCACAGCGCCTCCTTCGTCCCACGGCACGGGCGGTCGCAACCTACCCGACGACGGGAGCGCCTGTGCCGCGGTCGTCGTCCGACGTCAGGCCGCGGGCGTCACCGCTCGGAGGAGAACCCGCCGAGCTCGGCGACGTCGTCGTGCCGGAGCTCGAACCAGACCGCCTTCGCGGCGTCACCGTCCTCCTCGCGCGTCCCCCAGCTGCTGGACAGCCGGTCGACGAACATGACGCCCCGGCCCCCGAACGCGGTCGGCGGCGGGTTGCGCACCACGGGCACCTCGCGGACGCCGTCGGTGACCTCGACGCGCGTGCGCTCCTCGTCGACGTGCACCCGCAGCGTGACGGGCGGGTCGGCGTGCGCGACGGCGTTGGTGACCAGCTCGCTGACCAGCAGGACGAGCAGCTCGAGCCGCCCGTCGTCCACCCCTGCCTCGGAGAGTCGGTCCCGCGCCCAGTGCCGTGCGGGCGCGATCGCGGAGAGCGAGGGCGACACGGCGGTCTCGGCGTACATCGGGGGCCTCCCAGGGAATGGTGGGAAGGCCGCATCGGCCCCCCGTCGGTCCCGGCCACGGTTGTGCACAACTGATGATTCGGCAACCTGAACACCGCCCTGGAGCCGGTTTCTCGCCCCCACGGCTGGGACGATGAGAGGGTGCAGACCTCTTCGACCCCCTCCGGCGCGGACGTTCCCGCACGTCAGGCGCCCTCGAGCTCCCAGATCCGGCGGTGGCGGCAGTATCTGGCCGACGAGCGCGCGGAGGCGGCCGTCTACCGGGACATCGCGTCGCGCCGTACGGGCGAGGAGCGCGAGATCCTGCTGGCGCTGGCCGAGGCCGAGGGTCGTCACGAGCAGCACTGGCTGGACCTGCTCGGCGACGACGTCGGCAAGCCCCGCCGTGGCGACTTCCGGACCCGGGTGCTCGGCGTGCTCGCCCGCCGGTTCGGGTCGGTGTTCGTCCTGGCCCTCGCGCAGCGCGCGGAGGCTCGGTCCGGATACGACGGCGAGGCAGACGCGACGCCGACGATGGCGGCCGACGAGGCCATCCACGAGGAGGTCGTCCGCGGTCTGGCCACACGGGGGCGCAACCGGATCTCGGGCACGTTCCGGGCGGCGGTGTTCGGCGCCAACGACGGTCTGGTGAGCAACCTCGCCCTGGTGCTCGGCATCGGGGCCAGCGGGGCGTCCGCGTCGATCGTGCTGCTGACCGGCCTGGCGGGCCTGCTGGCCGGTGCGCTGTCGATGGCGGCGGGGGAGTACGTGTCGGTGCGCTCGCAGCGGGAGCTGCTCGAGGCGTCCCGCCCGGGGCAGGCCGCCCGCGCGGCTCTGCCGTACCTGGACGTCGACGCCAACGAGCTCGCGCTGGTCTACCGCGCCCGCGGCATGGAGCCGGCCGAGGCGCAGGCGCGGGCCGACGAGCGGCTGCGGACGCTGGGCGAACCGGGCTCGGTCTCGCCGACGAGCACGGACGAGGTGGACGAGCACGAGGCCGTCGGCACCGCAGTCGGTGCGTCCGCGGCCAGCTTCTGCTTCTTCGCGTCGGGTGCGGCGATCCCGGTCCTGCCGTACCTGCTGGGTGCGGAGGGCCTGACCGCGGTGGTGTGGGCGTCTGTGCTGGTGGGGCTCGCGCTGCTGACCACGGGGGCGACCGTCGGGGTCCTGTCGGGCGCGTCGCCGGTGAAGCGCGCGCTGCGCCAGCTGGCCATCGGCTACGGGGCCGCTGCGGCGACGTACCTGCTCGGTCTGGCGTTCGGCGCCACGGTGTGACGCCCATCATACGAACAAGGTTTGCCAACCCTTACTTAGTGCAGGCTAACCTCACCATGTGACCTCCTCCGAGCGGGACGCCCTCCGCGGCGACGGCCTCACCCTGGCCTATCACGGCACCGTCGTGGTGACTTCCGCTGACCTGTGCCTGCAGCCCGGTCAGGTGACCGCGCTCATCGGGCCCAACGGCTCCGGCAAGTCGACCCTCCTGCGCGCGCTCGCCCGGCTGCACGCCCCGCAGGAGGGGACGGTCAGCCTCCCCGACGTCCCCGACGCCCACGCCCTGTCCGCCAAGGACTTCGCGCGTCGGGTCACGCTCCTGTCGCAGTCGCGGCCGACGCCCTCGGGGGTCAGCGTCCGCGACGTCGTCGGCTACGGCCGGCACCCGTACCGCGGCCGCTGGCGCCAGAACGACGCCGACGGACCCCGCGCGATCGCCTGGGCCATGGAGGTCACGGGCGTCGGCTCGATGGCCGACCGCGGTGTCGACGAGCTCTCCGGCGGCGAGCTCCAGCGCGTCTGGCTGGCCACCTGCCTCGCGCAGGACACCCGCGTCCTGCTGCTCGACGAGCCGACCACCTACCTCGACCTGCGCTACCAGGTGGAGATCCTCGACCTGGTGCGGGACCTGGCCGACGACCACGGGGTCGCCGTCGGTGTCGTCCTGCACGACCTCGACCAGGCCGCCGCCGTCGCCGACCACGTGGTGCTCCTGCGCCAGGGCGTGGTCGTCGGCTCCGGCCGCCCGCACGAGGTGCTCACCGCCGACGCGCTCACCGAGACGTACGGCATCCGCATCGACGTGGTGCGCGACGAGCACACCGGCCGCGTGCACACCCGCCCGGTCGGCAAGCACACGCACCGCCAGCACCTGACCACCGTCTAGTCCCCCTGTTTCGCCTACCTCTGAGGACACCCCTGTGCGCAAGACAGCCCTTCCCGCCCTGCTCGCCGGAGCAGCCCTGCTCCTGGCCGCCTGCGGCACGACGGAGGACGCGGCCGACGAGCCGTCGTCGTCCAGCTCCGCCGCCGGTGGACCGATCACGATCACGGACGACCGCGGCACCGTCGAGCTGGACGGCCCCGCCAGCAAGGTCGTCTCGCTCGAGTGGGGGCTGACGGAGAACCTGCTCACGCTCGGGGTCACGCCGGTCGGCGCGGCGGACGTCGCGGGCTACAACACGTGGGCGACCGTCGTGCCGCTCGACGAGTCGACGCCGGACGTCGGCTTCCGTGGCGAGCCGTCGCTGGACGCCATCGCCGCCCTGGAGCCGGACCTGGTGGTCACCACCACCGACCTGCCGGCCGAGGTCATCGAGCAGATCGAGGCCGAGTACCCGGTGATCGCGCTGCGCGGCTCGGACGCGTCCGACCCGATCGGCAAGATGCGCAGCACGCTCGAGATCCTGGGCGAGGCCACCGGCACCTCCGACGAGGCCGAGGCCGCGCTCGCGGACTTCGACGCCAAGGTCGAGGACGCCAAGGGGCAGCTCGACGAGGCCGGCCTGGCAGGTGCGGAGTTCACCATGGCCGACGGCTGGGTGTCCGACGGTGCGGTGTCGATCCGCATGTACACGCCCGGGTCGTTCCTCGGCGGCGTCGCGACCGAGCTCGGTCTGACGAACGCGTGGACCGGCGAGGGCGACCCCGACTACGGCCTGGCGCAGACCGACGTCGAGGGCCTGACCAGCCTGGGCGACATCCACTTCCTGTACGTCGGCAACGACACCGACGGTGGCGACGCGTTCAAGGACGGGCTCGCCGGGAACGCGATCTGGGAGCAGCTGCCGTTCGTCGTAGCGGGGAACACGGCCCGTCTGCCCGACGGCATCTGGATGTTCGGCGGCCCGCGGTCGGCGTCCGCGTTCGTCGACGCGGCCGTCGCGGCTCTGACCGCGGCCTGACACCCGACCCGTGAGCGTCGACGCACCGATGGGGGCAGGATCCGCCGCGCTGGGCGTGGCGGATCCTGCCGCCGTCCCCGCGCGCACCCGCGGCGCGCAGCCTGCGCGGATCATCGCCGTGTTCGTGGGCGCGGTCGCCGCGGTGGTGCTCCTCGCGCTCGTCGACCTGACGCTCGGCACCTCCCGCGTCGGGGTCGGCGACCTGCTCGGCCTGCTCACGGGATCGGGTGACGACGAGGCCCTCGCGGTGCTCGTCGCGTCGCGCGCCCCGCGCGTGCTCGCCGCGCTGGTCGTCGGCGCCGCCCTGGGCCTGTCCGGCAGCGCGCTGCAGTCCGTGGCGCGCAACCCGCTGGCCTCGCCCGACACGCTCGCGGTCAACGCCGGCGCGTACTTCACCGTGGTGCTCGCGGCCGTCACCGGCCTCACGCTGCCGTTCGCGGTGAGCGGTGCGCTCGCGTTCGTGGGTGGTCTCGGGGCCGCCGCACTGGTGCTGGCCATCGCTCGCGGCGGCGCGGAGGGGCCCACCCGGCTGGWGCTCGCGGGGTCCGCGACCATGCTGGCGCTCTCGTCCCTGACCATCCTGCTCATGCTGCTGTTCGAGCAGGAGACCGCCGGGATGTTCGCGTGGGGCGAGGGCTCGATCGTGCAGTCCGGCACGTCCAAGGTGGCGCAGGCCGCGCCGGTCGTGCTGCTCGCGGGCACCGTCCTCGTGGTCAGGGCGCGCCGGCTCGACGTCCTCGCGCTCGGCGACGACACCGCGGCCGTCCTCGGCCTCGACGTCCGCCGTACCCGCGTGGTCACCGTGCTGCTGGCCGTGCTGCTCGCCGCGCTCGCGGTCACGGTGGCGGGCCCCATCGGCTTCGTCGGCCTGACCGCCCCCGTGATCGCCCGCCTGGTCGCGGGACGCGTCCCGGGGCTGGCGCGGCACCGGCTGCTCCTGCCGCTGGCCGCGCTGGCCGGCTGCGTCGTGGTGCTGGGCGCCGACGTCCTGCTGCGGCTGGCAGTGCCCGGGGTCGCCGGCGTGGCCATCCCCACCGGAGTCGTCACCACCCTGGTCGGCGCCTCCGTGATGGTCTGGCTGGCCCGCCGGCTGCGTGACTCGGGTCCGGCCCGCAGCACCGCGTCCGTCGGCGCCCACCCCGCCACGCGTGCCCGGGTGGCGCTCGTGGTCGTCGTGCTGGCGCTCGCGGTCGTCGTCGCGCTGGTCGCCGGGTTCCTGCTGGGCGACCGTCTGCTCCTCACGGGCGACGTGGCCAACTGGTTCGCAGGCGTCAGCGGCCGGCAGGTCAGCTTCGTGCTCGACCAGCGCAGCCCGCGCGTGCTCGCCGCCCTTCTTGCCGGCGCGGCCCTCGGCCTCGCGGGCACCACGGTGCAGGCGGTCGCGCGCAACCCGCTCGCGGAGCCGTCGCTGCTCGGCATCACGGGCGGTGCCGGCGTCGGTGCCGTGCTCGCCATCGTCCTGTTCCCCGGTGGCAGCTTCTGGATCGTGTCCGCCGCGGCCTGCGTCGGGGCGCTGACCACGTTCGCGCTCGTCTACACGCTGGCCAACCGCCGGGGGCTCAGCTCCGACCGGCTCGTGCTCGTCGGCATCGGGGTGTCGGCCGTGGCGACGTCGCTGATCACCCTGATCGTGGTCCTGACCAACCCGTGGAACACGACGATGGCGCTCACCTGGCTGTCCGGCTCGACCTACGGGCGGACCGCGGAGCAGGTGTGGCCGGTCGCGGTCGCCCTGCTGGTCATCGTCCCGCTCGTGGTCCGCTGGCGTCGGGACCTCGACGTGCTGGCGGTCGACGACGACGTGGCACGCGTGCTCGGCGTCCAGCTGGAACGCACCCGGCTCGGCCTGCTGATCGTCACCGCGCTGCTCACGGCGGCCGCGGTGTCGGCGATCGGGGTCGTCGGGTTCGTCGGCCTCATCGCCCCGCACCTGGCCCGCTCGCTCGTCGGCTCGTCCCACACCCGGGTGATCCCGGTCGCGGTGCTGCTGGGCGCGTTGCTGGTCAGCGTGGCGGACACCCTGGGCCGCACGGTGATCGCCCCGGCGCAGATCCCTGCGGGCCTGCTGACGGCCATGATCGGCACCCCCTACTTCATCTTCCTGCTGTGGCGGACGCGAAGGAGCGCACTGTGACGAACACCGTAGTGAGGACAGCCTCACCTTCCTCTACCCTGGGCGACGTGCCCGTCTCGGTCGAAGCCCCCGCGCTGCCCTTCCGCATGTTCGCCGTGCAGGTCGCTGCCGTGCAGACCATGTGCCCGAGCGTCCTGCGCGTGACGTTCACCGGCGACGACCTGGACCGGTTCGCCGACAACGGGTTCGACCAGCGGATCAAGTTCTTCCTGCCGCTCGAGAACTCGCCGTACGACGAGCTGCTCAGCCTCGAGTCGAGCGCCGACTGGTACGGCCGCTGGCGCGCGATGCCCGACGACAAGCGCCACCCGATCCGGACGTACACCGCCCGCGGCGTCCGCCAGGACCGCCGGGAGGTCGACGTCGACATCGTCCTGCACGGCGACCTCGGCCCCGCCTCGCGCTGGGCACTCTCGGCCGCGCCCGGCGACGACCTGGTGATCCTCGGCCCCAACGCCGAGGCCGAGGGCCCGCACGGCGGCGTCGACTTCGTGCCCCCGGCGCACACCGACCGCCTGCTCATCGCCGGTGACGAGACCGCGCTGCCGGCCATCGCGGGCATCCTCGAGCGCCTGCCCGCCGACGCGCGCGGCGAGGCCCTCATCGAGATGCCGCTGTCGGGCGACCGGCTCGACCTTGCTGCGCCGGACGGGGTGACCGTCCGCTGGTACGGCCGCGACGGTCGCGCCCACGGCGAGCTGCTCATCCCCGCCGTGYAGGCCGCGTGCGCGCGACTGCTGCCCGGCCAGGCACCCGCGCCGGACGTCGAGCTGGAGGACGTCGACATCGACGAGGGGCTCCTGTGGGAGGTTCCGGTCGACGCCCAGGGCCAGCCCCTGCGGGCCGACGCCGCGCTGTACGCCTGGCTCGCGGGCGAGGCCGCCGTCATCAAGACCTTGCGCCGGCACCTGGTCGCCGAGTGCGGCGTGGACCGCAAGTCCGTCGCGTTCATGGGCTACTGGCGTGCGGGGCGCTCCGAGGCCAACTGAGCCGCCGGTGACCTCAGGCGCGCAGGCGGGTGCGCCGTTGCTTGCCCTGCGTCTGCAGCACGTACCGGAACAGGGTGTCCAGATCTCGCTCGACGAGACCGACGAAGCGGCAGCCGCAGTGGGTCGACCGGCCGTCGGTCCGGTGTGACCGCAGCACTTCCGCGTCGAGGGACACCACGCGGTCGCGGGCCGGGAACCGGAACGCGATCCGATCCCGCTCCGCGAGCTCGGCCATCGTGGAGATGCGCATCCCGTGCGCGCTGATGTCGAGCACGACGAACGTCAGGGACCGGGTGTCGCCCTCCGGCGACGTCACGACGCCCGTGCAGGTCTGCGCGATCCTGACGCGAGCGACCCTCCGCTTCTGCAGGGTGGACGTGAGCTCGAGGTCCGCGATCTGCACCGACGTGGCGCGGACCTTCGCGACCCAGCCGTTGTACCTGACCTCGCCGCGCACGTCGTCGAGGACCAGGACCTGGACGTCGTCACCGGCACGGAATGTCCCGCCTCCGGCCCCGGGCTCGGTGCGCATCATCAGGGTCCCGTCCGCGCAGGAGATGACGAAGCCGTCGAGCACGCGCCCCTCGGCCGAGAGGGAGCAGTGCGCGAGGTGGTGCATGGTCCGGTCCGGTCCGTTCGGTCGAGGTCGCCGTAGCCGCGCGGCGAGACGTGCCCCCGCATCTCTGATCGGTGCGTGACGGCTGGGGTATGAGTTCGGATGCGGACAAGCGGCGCGGCGAACGAGTGATGACGGGTGTGTTCCTCGGAACTGACAGCGGCATCTGGCGCGAAAAGCCGTGAAAGCGGGGAGCGCGTCCCGACTCGGCGGACCGGAACCGCCGGCCCGGGTGGGATCCAGGCCGTCGCGACGTAGCCCGTAGCATCGGCAGGTGCCACCCAGATCGCCGCTGCCGGCACGCCACGGCCTCAGCGCCGCCTGGCTGCGGACGCCTGATCGCGACCGCTCCCGCGCGGACGAGTGGCCCACCATGGGCGCCTGGCTCCGGGACCGGCTGCCCGAGCACGTCGACGTGTCGCAGATGCTCGACGGGCAGCGCTTCGTCGACGAGGCCGGCCGGCCGGTGCGCGCGGACGACCCCTACGCGCCGCACCAGTTCGTGTGGTTCCACCGCGACCTGCGCGACGAGCCCGAGGTGTCCGCGCCGATCCACATGGTCCACCGCGACGAGCGCCTGGTGGTCGTCGACAAGCCCGCGTTCCTGTCCTCGATCCCGCGGGGCCGCCACGTGCGCCAGAGCGTGGTCGTCCGCCTGCGCGACGAGCTCGGGCTGCCGGACCTGTCTCCGTTGCACCGCCTGGACCGTGTGACGTCCGGCCTGCTCATGCTGGCCACGGAACCGCGGTGGCGCGGGCCGTATCAGACCCTGTTCGAGCACCGTGCCGTGGACAAGACGTACTGGGCGCTGGCGCCGCTGCGCGAGGACCTGGTCCTCCCCGTCGTCGTCCGCAACCACCTGCACAAGGAGCGGGGCGCCTGGCAGGCGGAGGTGGTGCCCGGTGCCCCGGTGAACGCGGAGACGCTCGTCGAGCTCGAGTCGGAGGTGGACGGCCGCGGGGTCTACCGGCTGACGCCGCGGACGGGCCGCACCCACCAGCTCCGGGTGCACCTGCACGGTCTCGGCATCCCGATCGTCGACGACCCGCTGTACCCGGTGGTGCGCGAGGTCGACGTCGACGACTTCACCCGCCCGCTGCAGCTGCTCGCCGGGGAGCTCGCGTTCACCGACCCGGTCGACGGCACCCCGCGACGGTTCCGGAGCGTCCGGCGGCTCCCGCTGACCGCGGAGGGCTGACGTACCCTCGTCCTCGTGGCCACGTTCTCCGCCGTCACCCGGCAGCACATCCTCCAGGCCATCGCCGAGTACGACTCGCGCGGCGGCGACGACTTCCTCGGCGTCTACGGCTTCGCCCCGGGCGGGTACCCGCTCGTGCACGAGGGCCGCAGCTACGACTCGACCGCGATCCTCGGGGTCGCGCACCGGTACGCGACGGGCCGGCTCGCGAGCGCCGACGAGGTCGGCACGGGCGGCTCGGCGGTCCTGCGCAAGCGCGGGTTCGAGGTGACCGAGCCGGCGACCGCGCGCCGTGCGCCCGTCGCCCCGGTACGGCGCGCGCCGGCCGTCCGA
>NZ_JBFUHU010000057.1:0-13711 GCF_056402235.1 Cellulomonas sp. P4_B5_2 | reverse complement strand
GGTGCGGGGTCGGGCACGGGCGGGACCGGCGCCGTCGGCGGCTCGACGGGCTCAGCCGCCTTCGCGGGCTCGTCGTCGCGCGGCGGGGTACCGCCGGGGTTCTCGCTCATGCGTGGCCTCCCTGGTCACAGRGCGATCGTCGCCCAGGCGTCAGCGAACCGGGGCCGGAGGGCGCGTGTCAAGGAAGCGGGCCTTCCGGGCATGTCGGCGAGTCGCCGAACCGCCCGGCGCGGTGCTGCGCCCCTCGGTAGGCTGGCGTGCCGTCACGCCGACGACCCACCCACGAGGAGTGCGCCGCGATGTCGTACGAGCCCTACCAGAGCCCGCCCCCGAGCGGTGCCGACCAGGACCGCACCTGGGCCATGCTCGCGCACCTGGGCGGCATCCTCGCCTACGTCTGGGCCGGCTGGATCCCCGCCCTGGTCATCTGGCTGGTGCATCGCGAGAAAGGCGGCCCCGCGGCGTCGGAGGCCCGGCTGGCGCTCAACTTCCAGCTCACCGTCCTGATCGGCCTGATCATCTGCGCGGTCGTGCGCGCGATCCCCGTGATCGGCGTCGTCGGCTGGCTGGGCTTCATCGGCCTGAGCATCGCCAGCCTTGTCCTGGGCATCCTCGCGGCGATCACGGTCCAGCGCGGCGGCTCGTACCGGTACCCGTTCAGCCTGGAGCTGGTGCGCTGACGCGTCAGCCCGCGAGCGTGCGCACGACGGCGTCCGCGAGCAGCCGCCCGCGCCGCGTCAGCACCAGCCGCCGTCCGCCGACCGCCTCGCGCCCGTCGACGAGCCCGTCCGCGACGAGCCCCGCCACGGACGGCCGCGCGTCGGCAGGCAGCGCGTCGAGCGGCAGCCCGGCGGCGAGGCGTACCCCCAGCATCAGCCGTTCGAGCACCGCGCCGTCGCCCGTGACGGTCTCGCGCCCGGCCGCCGGGCTCAAGCCGCGGTCCAGGCGGTCGGCGTAGGCACGCGGGTGCTTGACGTTCCACCAGCGCACGCCGCCCACGTGGCTGTGGGCGCCGGGTCCGATCCCCCACCAGTCGTCGCCCCGCCAGTAGCTGAGGTTGTGCCGGCAGGCGTCGGCGGGCGTCCGCGCCCAGTTGCTCACCTCGTACCAGTGCAACCCGGCGGCCTCGAACAGGTCGTCGGCCAGCTCGTACTTCGCCGCCTGGTCGTCGCCGTCGGGCAGCTCGAGCTCGCCCCGGCGCACCTGCACGGCCATCCGCGTGCCCGCCTCGACCACGAGCGCGTACGCGGACACATGGTCGACACCCGTCGCGAGCGCCGCCTCGACGCTGGTGCGCCAGTCGTCGAGCGACTCCCCCGGCGTGCCGTAGATGAGGTCGAGCGACACGGCCAGGCCGGCGTCGCGGGCCCAGCGCACGACGTCCGGGATCCGACGAGGGTCGTGCGTGCGGTCGAGCGTGGCCAGGACGTGCGGTACCGCGGACTGCATCCCGAACGAGACGCGCGTGAACCCCGCGTCGGCCAGCGCCGCGAGCGACTCGGGCGTGACCGAGTCGGGGTTCGCCTCGGTGGTGACCTCGACGTCGTCGGCGAACCCCCACGCGTCGCGGACGCCGCCGAGCATGCGCGCGAGGTCGGGGACGGACAGGACGGTCGGGGTACCGCCGCCGACGAACACCGTGGCGACGGGCCGGCGCGGGAGGATCCGGGACGCGAGCGCGATCTCCGTCAGCGCGGTGTCCGCGTACGCGTGCTGGCTCGCGCCGCCGCCCAGCTCCGTCGCGGTGTACGTGTTGAAGTCGCAGTAGCCGCAGCGCACGGTGCAGAAGGGCACGTGCAGGTAGACGGCGAACGCGCGCTCGTCGGCACCCTCGAACGCCGACGCCGGCAGTGCCCCGTCGTCGGGCGCGACGTCTCCCTCGGGGAGCGCCGGGCTCACTTCTTCTTCGCGTCCTTGCCGCCGGCCGACCCCGCGGGCTCGCTGGACAGCGCGGCGATGAAGGCCTCCTGCGGCACGTCGACCCGGCCGATCGTCTTCATGCGCTTCTTGCCCTCCTTCTGCTTCTCCAGGAGCTTGCGCTTGCGGGTGATGTCGCCGCCGTAGCACTTGGCCAGGACGTCCTTGCGGATGGCCCGGATGGTCTCGCGCGCGATGATCCGGGCGCCGATCGCGGCCTGGATGGGCACCTCGAACTGCTGGCGCGGGATGAGGTCCTTGAGCTTGGCGGTCATCATCACGCCGTACGCGTACGCCTTGTCCTTGTGCACGATCGCGCTGAACGCGTCGACCGTCTCGCCCTGGAGCAGGATGTCGACCTTCACCAGGTCCGCCACCTGGTCGCCGATGCGCTCGTAGTCGAGGCTCGCGTACCCGCGCGTCTTGGACTTCAGCTGGTCGAAGAAGTCGAACACGATCTCCGCCATGGGCAGGACGTACCTCAGCTCGACGCGCTCCTCGGACAGGTAGTCCATGCCTTGCAGCTCGCCGCGCTTGGTCTGGCAGAGCTCCATGATCGCGCCGATGAACTCGCTCGGGGACAGGATCGTCGCCTTGACCATCGGCTCGTTGACGTCGCCGATCTTGCCCGCGGGGAACTCGCTCGGGTTGGTCACCGTGACCACGGTCTTGTCCTCGAGGGTGACCTCGTAGACGACGTTCGGCGCGGTCGAGATGAGGTCCAGGTCGAACTCGCGCTCGAGCCGCTCACGCACGATCTCGAGGTGCAGCAGGCCGAGGAAGCCCACGCGGAACCCGAACCCGAGCGCCACCGACGTCTCCGGCTCGTAGTTCAGGGCCGCGTCGTTCAGCTTCAGCTTGTCGAGGGCGTCCCGGAGGATCGGGTAGTCCGTGCCGTCGATCGGATAGAGGCCGGAGAACACCATCGGCTTCGGGTCGGAGTACCCGCCGAGGGCGTGCGCCGCCGGCTTGCTCGCGTTGGTGACGGTGTCGCCCACCTTGGACTGGCGCACGTCCTTCACGCCGGTGATCAGGTAGCCCACCTCGCCGACCCCGAGGCCCTTCGTCGGCACGGGCTCCGGGGAGATGACGCCGATCTCGAGCAGCTCGTGCGTCGCGCGCGTCGACATCATGACGATCTTCTCGCGCGGGTTGAGGTTGCCGTCGATGACGCGGACGTACGTGACGACACCGCGGTACGTGTCATACACCGAGTCGAAGATCATCGCGCGGGCCGGGGCGTCGGCGTCGCCGGTGGGCGGCGGGACCAGCTCGACGATGCGGTCCAGCAGCTCGACCACCCCTGCACCCGTCTTGCCGGACACCCGCAGGCAGTCCTCGGGCTCGCCGCCGATGAGCTTGGCCAGCTCCTCCGCGTACTTCTCGGGCTGGGCGGCCGGCAGGTCGATCTTGTTGAGCACCGGGATGATCGTCAGGTCGTTCTCGAGCGCCAGGTACAGGTTGGCCAGCGTCTGGGCCTCGATGCCCTGCGCGGCGTCGACCAGCAGCACGGCACCCTCGCAGGCGGCCAGCGACCGGGACACCTCGTAGGTGAAGTCGACGTGSCCGGGGGTGTCGATCATGTTGAGCGCGAAGGCCTTGTCGTCCACGCCCCACGGCATGCGCACGGCCTGCGACTTGATGGTGATGCCGCGCTCGCGCTCGATGTCCATGCGGTCCAGGTACTGCGCGCGCATGGCCCGCGAGTCGACGACGCCCGTGAGCTGCAGCATGCGGTCGGCCAGCGTSGACTTGCCGTGGTCGATGTGCGCGATGATGCAGAAGTTGCGCAGCAGCTCGGGCGCCGTCGCCGCGGGGTGGATGCGCGACGCGAGGGCTGCACTCGGGATCGGGGACAAGCGGACTGCTCCTGGCGCTGGAGTCGGTGGCGCGCGCGGTGGCGCCTTCCCGACGGACGGTGACCGGTGCCAGCCTGTCGGCTGTCGGTGGTCGGTCCCAYCATGGTCCCATGACGTCGACCCGGAACTCTCCCGACCTRCTCTCGGTGCTCGGCGGCTTGCAGGACGACTTCCTCGCGACGATCCCTCTCGTCGACCCCACCACCCGCGTCCCGTGGTGCGGCCGATGGCGGGTCAAGGACCTCGTGATCCACCTCGCCCGCATCCATCACCGGGCGGCCGGCCAGGCACGCCGTCGGCAGGAGACACCGCTGGGCCGCGGCCCGTTCGTGCTCGAGGAGCTCTACGCCACGTGCGCCACCGAGCTGCGCGAGACGCTGGCCGGGCTCGGCCCGGACGCCGAGTCCTGGACGCTGCTCGGCAACGGACCGGCGTCGTTCTGGCACCGCCGCCAGACCCACGAGACCCTGGTCCACCTGTGGGACCTGCGCACCGCGGGCGGGCTCGACCTGACGGTGGACGCAGGTCTCTGGGCGGACACCGTGGACGAGGTCGTCACCGTGATGCAGCCGCGTCAGGAGCGCATGGGCCGGATGGAGCCGCTCGTCGCACCGATCGAGCTCGTCGCGGACGACGCCGGGCGTACGTGGCTGCTCGGGGGGACCACGACCCCGGCCGCCACCGTGACCGGCCCCGCCGATGCCCTCGCGCTGCTGCTGTGGGGACGTGCGACACCCGACCACCCGCGCCTCACGGTCGACGGCGACGCCGACGCGCTGGACGACGCGCTCGGCCGCCGGATGACGCCCTGACCGTCAGGCCTCGCGCGTGATCTGCACCTGGACCTCGGCGTCCTGCGTCCCCGCGCCTGCGTAGATCCCCCGCAGTGGCGGCACGTCGTCGTAGGAGCGGCCGCGCGCGAGCACCACGTGGTGGTCACCCGCGATCACCCGGTTGGTCACGTCGTAGGCGAACCACTCGCCCACCCACCACTCCACCCAGGCGTGCGAGTCGCCGAGCACCGTCGAGCCCACCGGCGCACCGGAGTCGGGGTGCAGGTACCCCGACACGTACCGCGCGGGGATCCCGATGGACCGCAACGCGCCGGTGACCAGGTGCGCGATGTCCTGGCACACGCCCGCTCGGGCGACCCACGCCTCCGACGCCGGGGTGTGCACCGTGGTGACGCCGGGGATGTACTCCATCTCGTCGCGCAGGGCCGCGGACACCGCCAGCGCCGCCTCGGCCGGCTCGAGCCCGGCGGCCGCGCGCTGCGCGATCTCGATCACGTCCTCGGGCGGCGCGGTCGTCGGGGTGTCCGAGAGGAACTCCGCCAGCCGGTCGCGCAGCTCGCCCCCGCGCAGGGTGTCCCAGCCGGCCGGGCTGCGCAGCGGACCCCGCTCGGCCACCTCGACCAGGTGCTCCGCGGTGATCACCAYCGACTCGTGGGGGGTGAGCACCTCGAAGGCGGTGACCGCGGTCCCCCAGTAGTCGCGGTACTCGGACCACCCGGTGTGCGGCTGCACGTCGAGCTTCGTCTCGAGGACCGTCTGCCCCTGCTGGGAGAACGGCGTCATCCGCGCCTCGTTGTACGACGCCAGCACCGCGCTGGTGTACCGGAACGTCGACGTGTGCACGACCCGCAACCGGCTCACAGTGCTTCTCCCACCCAGTTGGTCGAGGACGCGCTCGGGAAGTACCGGCCGCGGATCGCGTCGGACGCCGCCGAGCAGGCTCGTTGCACGCGTTCCATCTCCTTGGGCAGAGCGTCCAGCACCTCGATCAGCGGCCGGTACTCGAGGTTCGTGCGCACGTGGCCGATGTGGCGCCGTGCGTCGTCGACCGCGGCCCGGTCGGAGGCACCCTCGAGGTTGGCCAGGCACGCCTCCGCCTGGTTCAGCGCGAACACGATGGACCGCGGGAACAGCCGGTCGGTCAGGAGGAACCCGGCGGCGCGCTCGTCGGAGGCCGCCCCGCGGTACATCCGCAGGAACGCCTCGTGCGCGCCGCAGGACCGCAGCAGGGTGGTCCAGCTCGGGCCGGCGGAGCCGGCGAGCGCTCGGGTGGTCAGCAGCCGCGCGGTCATGTCCGCCCGCTCGATCGAGCGCCCCAGCACCATGAAGTTCCAGGTGTCGTCGCGCGACGTCGCGGAGTCCATGATCCCGGCAACGATGGCCGCCCGCTCCCGCACCCAGGTGAAGTAGTCGTGCGGACGCGCCGGCCGCATGTGCGACGGCAGCTGGTTCCAGGTCGCGTTGAGGCACTCCCAGAGCTCGGTCGAGATGATCTCGCGGGCACGCCGGGCGTTCTCGCGCGCCGACACCAGGGACCCGGCGATCGACGACGGCGCGAACCGGTCGTACGCGAGCATGTCGAGCACGTACTCACGGCCGACCTCGACGTGCGCGGGCGGTGGCTCCCGGTCCATCACGGACAGCAGCGACCGGCAGGCCAGGTCCTCCTCCGCCCAGGGGTCCTCGAGCAGGATCTGCACGTGCACGTCGAGCAGGCGGGCGGTGTCGTCCGCGCGCTCGACATAGCGTCCGATCCAGAACAGCGACTCCGCGATCCGGCTCAGCACGAGGCACCTCCTGCGGTGGACGTCCGGCCCTGCTGCTGCTGCATCACCTGGGCGCGCACGTCGTTGGGGTTGGAGTCGATCGGGACCGCCGCGTCCTGCGCCACGGACTGCGGGAGGTCGGTCTCGCGGCGCACAGCCCGGCGAGGCACCGCACCGCCGAGCACCCAGGTGTCCTTGGACCCGCCACCTTGCGACGAGTTGACCACGAGCTCGCCCTCCGGGAGGGCGACCCGGGTGAGTCCGCCGGGGAGCACGAAGACCGACTCGCCGTCGTTCACCGCGAACGGGCGCAGGTCCGTGTGCCGCGGTCGCAGCCCGTCCTCGACGAGGGTCGGCACGGTCGACAGCTGGACTACCGGCTGCGCGATCCACCCCCGGGGGTCGTTCCGGAGCCGGATCTTGAGCGCAGCAAGCTCGGCAGCGGAGGCCCGCGGCCCGACGACCAGGCCCTTGCCGCCCGAGCCGTCCACCGGCTTCACCACGAGCTCGTCGAGCCGGTCCAGCACCTCCTCGAGCGCGTCCGGCTCCTCGAGCCGCCACGTGTCCACATTGCGCAGGATGGGCTGCTCGCTCAGGTAGTACCGGATGAGGTCGGGGACGTAGGTGTAGACGAGCTTGTCGTCCGCCACGCCGTTGCCGACGGCGTTCGCGATCGTCACGGTGCCGTTGCGGGCGCACGTCATCAGGCCCGGGCTGCCGAGGTAGGAGTCGTTGCGGAAGACGACCGGGTCGAGGTAGTCGTCGTCGACGCGCCGGTAGATCACGTCGACCCGGCGCCGGCCCTGGGTGGTCCGCATCCAGACGCGCCCGCCGGAGCAGAACAGGTCGCGGCCCTCCACCAGCTCGACGCCCATCATCCGGGCCAGCAGCGAGTGCTCGTAGTAGGCGCTGTTGAACACGCCCGGCGTCAGCACGACGACCGTCGGCTCGTCGACCCCGGACGGAGCAGCCGCCATGAGGGCCGCGAGGAGCCGGCGCGGATAGTCGGCGACCGGCCGGATCCGCAGGGCCGCGAACAGCTCGGGGAACGTCTGCGCCATCGCGCGCCGGTTGGAGAGCACGTAGCTGACGCCGCTGGGCACCCGGACGTTGTCCTCCAGCACACGCCAGCCGCCGAGGCTGTCCCGCACCAGGTCGATGCCGGACACGTGCACGCGGACACCGTTCGGCGGGTTGATGCCGCGGGCGGCGCGCAGGAAGTTGGTCGACGACACCACGACGCTGCGCGGGATCACGCCGTCCGCGATGGCGCGCTGCGGTCCGTAGACGTCCGCGAGGAAGGCCTCGAGGGCGCGCACCCGCTGGGCCACGCCGGGCGCCACGTGCTCCCACTCGTCACCTGCGAGCACGCGCGGCACGACGTCGAGCGGGAAGGGCCGCTCCTCACCTGCGAAGTCGAAGGTGACACCCTGCGCCAGGTACGAGCGGGCCAACGTCTCGGCCCGCGCACGCAGCTCGCCGGCGCTCAGCTGGGCGAGTGCGCGGTGCAGTCCCTTGTAGGCCGCGCGCGAGCCTCCGCCGTCGGGATCGATCATCTCGTCCCACGCCGGGCCGGTCGGGTAGTCGTCGAACAGGTCCGCCATGATCCGGACAGTAACCGCCCGGTGATAACGCCGCGTTTCGTGGAGGGACGTCGGCGAGCCGACCGAGCCGCCGGGTACCGTCGTCCCGTGACCACGACGTCTGGCTGGACCCGGGTGCGCGGCATCCTGCGCGACGCGGTCGCCGGCCTGAAGCGCACGTCGCGTGCACCGACCACGACGCGGACGCCGCTCCCCGGCGGGCTGGAGTACTCGCCCCGGCTGGACGGCGACGCCGACCCCGGCGAGATCGTGTGGGCGTGGGTCCCGTTCGAGGACGACCCGAGCAAGGGCAAGGACCGCCCGGTGCTGGTCATCGGGCGCGACGGGTCACGGCTCCGGGGCCTGATGCTCACGAGCAAGGACCACTCGCGCGACGCCGCCCTGGAGGCACGGCGAGGTCGGGTGTGGATGGACATCGGCTCTGGCGCCTGGGACTCCCAGCGTCGTCCGAGCGAGGTCCGTCTCGACCGCGTCCTCACCCTGGACGCGTCGGCGGTCCGTCGCGAGGGCGCGATCGTGGACCGCGCCCTGTTCGACCGGGTGGCCGCCGAGCTGCGCAGGACCCAGTCCTGACCCGACCGCGACGAGCCCTGTCAGACCCGTCACAGCGTTCAGCCGCGGGGCTCCCGCCTGCTAACATGGTCACTCGCGTGTCCGCCCGGGTCGGCGGGCACAAGCCCAGTTCCTCACCGCGGGTGTCCCCACGCCCTAGTCCCGGAGCTGTGCGCCGCCCTCTAGACCTGTCAGATCGCTTCGGCGAACGCACAAGAGAGTCCACACGTGGCCAACATCAAGTCCCAGATCAAGCGCATCACCACCAACGAGAAGGCGCGCCTGCGCAACAAGGCGGTGAAGTCCGAGCTCAAGACGCACATCCGTCGCGTCCGTGAGGCTGTCGCCGGTGGCAACAAGGAGGCCGCTTCGACGGCCCTCGTCGAGGCGTCGCGCAAGCTCGACAAGGCTGTCTCGAAGGGTGTCATCCACGAGAACCAGGCCGCCAACAAGAAGTCGGCGCTGGCGAAGTCGGTCGGCGCGCTCTGACCGTCCGCTGAGCTGGTCGGGGCTGGTCATCGACCAGCTCTGACCGCCGGCCGGGTGGCATCAGCCGCCGTGAGCAACAGTGAAGGCGTCACCCCCCCTGCGGGGTGACGCCTTCGCTGTTCTCCGACCGTCGATCAGGTCAGCGACCAGGTCTCCCAGGAGCTGAGCGGGATCGTCGGACGGAAGCCTGCCTCACGCAGCGCACGGTCGTACGCCTGCGCGGCCGCCGCACTGTCGCCGTGCATGGCGTACCGGTCGCCCAGGTCACGCCACGCAGACGCGGACTGGCGGGACGCGGACATCATCCCGAGCAGGTCCGCCGCGGACTCGTACGCGCGCGCCGCGCCCACGACGTCACCCCGAGCGTGCAGGGCGTCGCCACGGGAGAGCTGCGCGAACGCGGTCTCCAGACGCGGCGGGTCACCCAGGCGCTCAAGAGCCGCGACCGCGAACCGCTCCGCGGCGTCGATGTCACCGAGCAGCAGGTGCGCACGGGACCGCTCGACGTCGGTGCGCGACAGGTCGAGCTCGGAACCCAGCACTGCGAGGCCGGGAGCAGCGCGCTCGATCTGGTCCAGGGCTCCGCGCGGGTCCACCGGGTCGGAGCGCAGCAGGAGCCACGCGTAGTTGAGCCGGAGCCGGGGCAGGTCACGGTCGGCCTCACCCTCGGACAGCAGGGCGAGCGCACGCTCCGTGTAGCGCTGCGCGAGCTCGTAGTCGCGGCGCTGCTCGGCGACGAGAGCCGCGTTCCAGTAGACGCTGCCGCGCCCCCGGGGCGTGCCCAACGACTCCGCGAGCCGCACCAGCTCGGCCGCCCGGTGGGTGGCGTAGAGGAGGTCACCACGCTCGACGTAGGCCCACAGGACGGTCGAGGCGAGGCGCAGGTGCTCGTCGGTCCCGCTCAGGTCCGCGGCCTCGAGCTCGTCGAGCGTCCGCTCGCCCACCTCGACGCTGCGGTGCAGGTCACCGGCCTCGAGGTACGACGCCACCAGCTCGTTGGCCAGCTTGGCCGACTCCACGTGGTGGGTACGCGCCCGCGAGTCGGCGAGGAGCGGCTCCAGGATGGCCACGGACGACTCGAGGTCACCGAGCACCTCGAAGGCGTGGGCCAACGTGGTCAGCGCCTCGACGCGGACGGCCGGCGACACGATCTCGAGGTCGAGCGACTCCAACCGACGCCTGGCCCCGGGGGCGTCGCCCTGGGTCATGTCGAGCTTGGCGTAGTCGATCTCGAGGCGCGTGCGCGCCTCGTTGGGACCGTCCTCACCGTGCTTCAGGTACTCGAGGGTCGTGCCCAGGCGGGTGGCCAGCACGGCGAGCGCGGAGTCGGTCGGTTCACGATGACCCGCCTCGATCAGAGAGATGTAGCTGGGGGAGAACGCGGACCCCGCGAGCGAGGTCTGGGACAACCCAGCAGCGATCCGGGCCTCGCGTACCCGGTCAGCAATCGTGGTCATGGTCAGTCATTGTATGTGTGACGTCCCCCGGTTGCACCACCCCCCGCGGAGGCGGCGTGTCTGTGCCTCCGCTGTGCACCCGGGGAGGACGGTCAGTTGAGCGTGATCCTGCAGCAGCCGCTGGCGCCTCCCGAGTTCGTCGAGTCGCTGCTGTCGGCGATCGCCGACGTCGGTGCGAGTGCGAATGACCCGATCACCGCGAGGATCACGAGAGCGGTCTTGATCGGTCTGGGCATGAGGGGTGCTCCTTCACTGGAAGACGGTTCGGGTGGTGCCCATGATGACGTGCGGATTGCCGGGTGTCTCCCACTACCCACCGGTCCGGCCCTGAACGGGTGAATGTTCAGGGGTCGAGCAACTCCGCGAGCAGCGGTGGGACGACACCTCAGAAATTCCACCCGCACCTCATCGGTTCACAGCGTAGATCTTGTGGTGTCATAGATCCCATGACACCGGACGAAGCCGACGGGCGGCTCGCGCAACTTGCGGCTGCGGTGGAGGACGCCATCCCTCTTGCCCTCCGGCACGAGTGGGCGCAGCGGATCTCCGCCGAGCCGGTGCTGGTCGCGCGACAGGGGATCTTCTCCGAGCACGGCCGACCGTTCGCCTACCAGCTGTCGTTCCGTTCGCCGGACCAGCACACCGCCGCCGCGATGTCGTGGAGCTCCCACCAGCACGAGCGGGCCACGGCCCACGTCTTCGGTGCCACGTTCGGACGCGCGGACCTCGAGCACGTCGCCAACGGCCGGCTGCTGTTCGTGCGGTGCCCGCGGGCCTACCTGGTGGGAGACCTGCCCATCCCCCGGCGCCCCGACCGCCTGGTGATCGAGGTGAACGACGCCGTCACCGTGGACGCCGCGGTGCTGTCGGGCATCCGGCGGCTGCGCGAAGAAGGCTTCCGCATCGCGGTCCCGTCCTTCGTGAGCAACCCGAACCAGCGGCGCCTGCTCCCCCACGCCGACTTCGTCAAGATCGACGTGCGGGACCTCGACGTCGAGGGTCCGCCGGTGGTTCATCTCGCCCGGTCGTACGGTGCCCTGCTCATCGCCGAGTACGTGGAGAGCCCCGACACCTTGCGGCACGCCCGCGACCTCGGCTTCACCCTGTTCCAGGGGAACCTGCTCGAGCGCGCCGGAGTCCTCGACCGCGCCGGCGCACGCCGCGTGAGCCTTTAGGCCCTTGCGCCGCCCGGTCCGTGACAGCCCGTTGCTCCGGTCGGGTGAATGGCGTCATAGACCGGATGCACGACGCTCTCATCCGGTGTGACCGCGCCCGTCGTCTCCCCCGCCGTCCCGTCTCGGCTGCCGATCGCGCGCCAGCCGATCTGGACCGCGGACGGCCGGCTGTTCGGCAACGAGTTCCTGTACCGGTCCCGTGACGGCCTGCCCGCACAGGTGGACCGGTGGCACTCCGACCGCCAGGACGTGGCCACGGCCTCCGTGCTCGACGTCCTCTTCGGCGACGGACCACCGGCGGCGACCTCGCTCGCCTTCGTGAATGTCACCCGCTCGTTCCTGGTCGACAACCGCCGGCTCCCGGCCCACGCCGGGCGGCTCGTGCTCGAGATCGTCGAGTCCGTGACCGTCGACGACGAGGTGCTGGCGGGCCTGCAGCGGTTGCGCTCACGCGGGTACCGGATCGCGATCGACGACTTCTCGGCCGCGCCGGACCAGGTGGCGATGATGCCGTATGCCGACTTCGTGAAGATCGACTGCCGCGACGTGCACCGCCAGGGGGCCGCGCTCGTGGAGCTCGGGCGGCGCCACGGGGCCCTGCTCGTGGCCGAGCGGGTGTCCGACGCCGCACTCGTCGACGAGTGTCGCGCGTGGGGCTTCGACCTGTTCCAGGGCGACGTGCTGGGCCCGGCGATCACGCTGCGCGACTAGGGCCGACGCTCAGCTCCCGACGGCTCCCGCGACGCGAAGGACGGCTCGCTCGACTGCGAACTGCGGGTCACGCCCCTCGCCCTTGACCTCGGCGTCCGCCTGCGCGACGGCCGAGATGGCGCTCGCCAGACCCTCCGGGGTCCAGCGGCGCAGCTCCGACATCGCGCGGTCGGTCTGCCACGGTGCGAGCCCGAGGTCCCGGACCGCACCCGCCCCGCGACCGCGCACGGCCGCGACCTTGGCCAGCACCCGCAGCTTGGCGGCGAGCGCCGCGACGATGGGCACGGGGTCCACCCCGGTCGCGAGCGCGTGCCGGAGCAACGACACCGCCTGCCCCGTCTGCCCGGCGACCGCTGCGTCAGCGACCCGGAACCCGGTCGCCTCGATGCGCCCGCCGTAGTAGCGCTCGACCACGTCGGGCCCGATCAGGCCGGTGGTGTCCGCGACGAGCTGTGCGCACGACGACGCGAGCTCGCGCAGGTCGCTGCCGACCGCGTCGACCAGAGCACGCACGGCCTGGGCGTCCGCACGACGACCCGCTCGTCGAAGCTCGGCGGTGACGAAGGCGCTCTTGTCGCCGTCGGACTTGATCACGTCGCACGCCACCGTCGGCACTCCCGAGGCGCGGAGCGCGTCCAGCAGCTTCTTGCCGCGCTGGCCGCCGGCGTGGCGCAGGACCAGCACGACGTCGGCGGGGGGCGCGACGAGGTAGCCGGTGACGTCGCTCAGCAGGTCGTCCGTCGCTCGCTCGAGGCCGTCGACCACGACGACCTTGTCCTCGGCGAACAGCGACGGGCTGGACACCACCCCGAGCGTGCCCACCGTGTAGTCGGCGGCGTCGATCCGCGTGACCTCGACCCCGGGGTCGGCGGCGCGGGCGAGGGCGACCACGCGGTCGACCGCACGATCGGCGAGCAGGCCCTCGGCGCCGCTGACCAGGAGGACCGGGGCCAGCTCGAGCGCTTCCCAGGAGACGCCGACCGTGCCGCGGGTGGCGCGGGAGGCGGGTCGACGGGTAGCGGGGGGCACGCGCACAGCCTGCCAGATGTCACCCACGCCCCGACGCGCGGCGGACCACGAGGAGTCGGAGGGCGCACGCGCCCGCCGCGGTCAGGAGGACGACTCCGGCCCAGCCCGGCAGCCACGCGACCTGCGCGCCCGGCGCCGCGGCCGCAGCTCGGGCGACCGCGCCGATCCACCAGCACGCCGCCCCGGCCCCGAGGGACAGGACCTGCGCACCGTCACCCCACCACGGCGCGACGCAGCCGGCGACCAGGCCGAGCACCGTGGCCGGCGCGATGGCCGGCGCCACCAGCACGTTCGCCGGGACGGCGTAGAGCGCGACGGTGGGGGTCAGCAGCAGGATCACCGGCGCGCAGACCAGCTG
>NZ_JBFUHU010000056.1:0-26224 GCF_056402235.1 Cellulomonas sp. P4_B5_2 | reverse complement strand
GTCGAGGGCGGATGCCCCAGACCCTGCTACTCGGTCACCGTCGTCGCGCCGCGGATCGCCGCGACCACGTCGAGGATCGCATCGCTGGTCGCGGCGGAGTCGTCCTGGTCCGAGACGAGCTCGTCGTGAGTCGCTCCGGCGATGACGCGGTGGGTGCTGTTGCTCGACATCTGGGCGATGCGCTCGTGGCTCGCAGTCAGCGCGGCGTCGGTACCGGTACCTGCGGTCAGGACGACCAGTGGCCGTGCGCCGAAGTCGGTGAACGATGCCGCTTCGCCCATGGACCGGTTGGCCTGGGCGAACTCGTCGATGAAGCTGCGGAGGTTGCTGCCGGTTGCGGTGGATGCGCGCACCTCGCTCCCGGACCGGGGCGGCAGGCCGGCGCCTTCGGTCGTCGCGTACAGACGCGTCAGGCCGAGCCGGGCAGAGGTTGACAACAAGGTGGCGAGCCGGTCGACGGGGTCGTAGCGGCTCGGTCGGTCGGAGCCTGCGGGCACGGGCTGATCGCGGGGGGCGGTCGTGTCGACGATCACCAAGCCGGCGATCTGGTCGGGGTAGCGGGCAGCGTAGGTCAGCGCGTACAGGCCCCCGAAGGAGTGGCCGGCCAACACGTACGGTCCGGGAACGTTCGCCTGCTCCAGCAGCGTGTGCAGGTCGACGGCGATCTGCGTCGCGTCCTGGGCGGTCTCCACCGGGTCGCTGCCGCCGCGGCCGGGGCGGTCGTACACGCAGACGCGGGTGCTCGCTGCGACCCGGGGTGCGATCCATGCCATCTGAGCAGACATCGCGCCACCACCGGGCTGCAGGAGGACGGTCGGGCTTCCGGTACCGGTGCACTCCAGGTGCAGCGACCGCCCACCGACGTCGATCGAGTGTCCGGTGATTCGTGTCGACGGGTCGGTAGCTGCGCCGAGCGTCTCGTACATCCCGCCCACCGCGGCAACCGCCAGCATCGCGGTCACCGGGTACAGCAGCCAGCGTCGGCTCCGGCTCTGCAGGTGGCGGCGGGACTGAGCGACCATCCAGACGACCAGCACCAGCACGGCCGGAGGCCAGACCCAGCCCAGGACCGGGTCCACCGAAGACCCCAGCGTCAGGAGGAGGAACCCGCCGATGCCCATGACGACGGCAGGGACGGCCGCCCACGACTGGGGCTGGTCCGTCATCCGCACCGACAGAAGAGCGAGCATCGCCCAGCCGAGCGCGAACCCGCACAGCACCGCACCGGTGACGGCCGCTTCCTGCGGGGGGACGAAGGGTGCGGCGGCCAGCAGCAGCGCGGACAGGAGACCGCTGATCAGCGAACCGGCCACGACCCATCCGATGTGTCCAGATCGTGCGGGCGAGCGCACGCTCGACCGGTCCTTCGTCGTCTCGGGGTTCTCGTACGTCGTAGACATGATGAGCGCTCTCCTCAGCTTGGATGGTGGACGCCGTGGGGGTTCCGAATCGCCGTCGTGTCGAGCCTCGCGGTCGCCCGGTCGGCTCGCCCCGGTCAAAGTGCCGGGATCGGACGCCCACCGCGGTAGCGCCGGGCTGGGTAGCGTCGATGTGTGCTGCACGGGCGGGACGGCGAACGAGCGCGACTGGCCGCTCTCGTCGACGGCGTACGGCGGGGGCGTGCGGGCACGCTCGCGCTGCACGGCGATCCCGGAACGGGCAAGACCGCGCTCCTCGACGACCTCGCCGAGGCCTGCCACGGGGTGACGCTGCTCCGGACCCAAGGGATCGAGTCGGAGTCGCCGCTGGCGTTCGCGTCCCTGCACCGGCTCCTGCGGCCGGTGCTCCCGCTGCTGGACCGCATCCCGCCGCCACAGGCCCGGGCGCTCGACCTCGCGTTCGGTCGTCACGACGGCGACCCCGTCGACCCGTTCCTCGTCGCCGTCGCGACGCTGTCGCTGGTCACGGAGGCCGCCGAGATCCAGCCAGTGCTCGCGATGGTGGACGACGCCCATTGGCTCGACGCCGCGTCGGCCGACGCGTTGCTGTTCACAGCCCGCCGGCTGGATGCCGATCGGGTCGTGCTGCTGTTCTCGGTCCGCGACGGGCTCGAGATGTCGTTCCCGCACCCGGGAGTGCCCTCGCTGCTCATCGGCGAGCTCGACGAGGCCTCCGCGCGGGCAGTGGTCGAGGACCACACGGGCGCCGGTAAGGACTCCGTCGCGACCGATCGGGTGCTGCGCCAGGCCGGCGGGAACGCCCTCGCCCTGGTCGAGCTCTCTGCCGCGCTGACCTCGGACCAGCTCAACGGCGCCGAACCCGTGCCGGCGTCTCTGCCCGTGACCGCAGGCATGGAGCGAGTCTTCCTCGACCGTGCTCGGCGCCTGCCGGAACTGGTTCAGCACGTCCTGCTGATCGTCGCAGCCGACGACTCCGGACGCGTCGCCACCGTTCGTCGCGCGGCCGGGAGCCTCGCCATCCCGGACCACGCCTTGGCGGAGGCGGAAGGGTCGGGCCTCGTGGTCCGAGACGGTGACCACCTGCGCGTCCGGCATCCTCTCGTGCGCTCGGCCCTCTACCAGGCCGCGCCCCCGAGCGTGCGCCGGGATGTGCACCGCGCGCTGGCGGCAGCACTCGAGGGCGTGGGCGAACCGGACCGCCAGGTGTGGCACGCCGCGTTCGGGGCAGACGGACCGGACGCGGCGATCGCGGCCCGTCTCGACGGCGCCGGTGCTCGCTCCGAACGACGAGGGGGTCATGTCTCGGCGGCCGACTTCTTCGAGCGCGCGGCTGAGCTCTCCCCGGACTCCGACCTGCGGGCGGAACGGCGGTTCTCTGCCGCGCGCAACGCGTGGGCCGCCGGCCAGACGACCCGCGCCCGGTCGCTCGCCACCGCTGCCCGGGGCGAGGCCGACGACCCCGTGCTGCTCGCGGACGTCGACCGGCTTCGTGGCCGGATCGAGGTGAACGTTGGCTCGGCGGCGGCTGCCCACCGCATCTTCGTGTCCGCGGCCGTCGCCGCGGCTGACACGGCGCCAGGTCGCGCACTCGATCTCGCGGTCGCCGCCGCGGGCCTTGCTGCCTACGGCGGAGACAGCGAGATCCGCCTCGACCCGTCGGTCGTGATCCGATCCGGGCACGAGCCGGACGACCCACGTACCCAGACTCTGCACGACCTGCTGCTGGCCATGACCGCTGCGTCCCAGCACGCCTGGCCGGAGGCCGTCGCACACCTGCGAGGCGCCGCCCGGAACCGCACCGACGCGGACCCCGACCTCCTGGCGCACCTCGGACAGGCCGCCGTGCACCTCGGCGACGATGCCACGGCAGCGCAGGCCTTCGCGGCGATGCTCGGCACCGGACGTCAGAGCGGAGCGGGGATGACCGTGCTGTACGCGCTCCCCCGCCAGGCGTTCCCGCTGTTCCTGGCCGGTCAGTGGTCCGCTGTCGGAAGGTCCGCCGACGAGGCACACCGCCTGAGCACCAGCGTCGGTCAGCGAGCCCTGTCCGCCACCCCACTCGCGTGGCTCGTCCTGCTCGCGGCGCTCCGGGGCGAGGACGGGGCGCCCGAGGTCCGCGCCGAGCTCGACGACGTGGTCGAGCACCACCCGCTAGGCATCCTCGCCGCTCCGACAGCCGACCTGATCCGTTGGGCCGACGGCGCCCGAGCGGGACAGGCGGGCGCCGCCGAAGCCGCGCTCCACCACGTCACCCAGATGCGCGTGCCGGCACTCACCCGGATGGCAGCGATCGACCGCATCACTGCTGCGGTGCACGCCAACCAACCCGAGCAGGCGACCGAATGGCTCGACGAGCTCGTGCCGTTCGCCCAGGGCACCCGATGGCCCTGGGCGCTCGGAGCCGTCGAACACGCCCGCGCGCTGCTCTCGCCGCAGGCAGGAGCACCCGAACACTTCGAGCTCTCGCTGGCCCACTACGCGCACGCCGCCCGACCGTTCGACCTCGCCCGCACGCACCTGGCCTACGGTCAGCACCTGCGACGCGCGCAGCACCGTGTCGACGCGCGCCTACACCTGCGCCGGGCACTCGAGAACCTCGAGGACCTGCGCGCCGCGCCCCTGAGCGCCCTGGCCGCTCGAGAGCTGCGCGCAGCCGGTGAGACGGCACGCACGCGCGACGTCAGCACCCTGGTGCAGCTCACCCCGATGGAGCTCCAGGTCGCGCAGCTCGTCAGCCAGGGGATGTCGAACAAGGAGGTCGCCGCCCACTGCTGGGTGTCGCCACGAACCGTCGCCTTCCACCTGCGCAACTGCTTCGCCAAGACAGGCGTCAGCTCCCGCGGCGAGCTCGCCCAGCTCTCACTCGCTTGACGCCAGGTCCTGGTCCGACGATGCGCACGACATGCGCGCGACCCGCTCTCACTGGTCCCGCGGCTCTCGCGGCCTACCTCGTGAGCCGTGCAGGGCGTCTCTGCTTCGGACGAACTCGCTCTCGTCGATCTCGCCGCGGGCGAACCTGTCCGCGAGGACGCTGTCCGGGCTCGGGAGCGGCGTCTTGCCAGCGTCGCCCCGGGCCGTCCCGCCGCTGGAGGCGCTGCGCATGATCCAGACGACGAGTGCTGCGACCAGTCCCCAGAACACGAGCATCATCAGGGCCATGGTCACCCAGGCACTGGCGCCCCATCCGCCGTGTCCCCACCACATCATGACGATCCACTCCTCACAGGCCAGCGAGCAGGTTCTGCATCTCCGTGATCTCCGCCGTCTGGGCGTCGATGATCGTGCCCGCCAGGGCCATGGCGTCGGGGTTCATGCCCTCGGCCTTCTCCTGCTCGGACATCTCGATGGCGCCGCGGTGGTGCGCCACCATGCGCTCGAGGAATGACCGGTCGAACTCGGTGCCGTCGAGGCCGTCGAGCTCGTCCATCACCTCGGACTGGCTCATGCCGTCCATGTCCATCCCGCCCATGTCCATGTCGTCCATGCCCATGTCGTGGGACGTCTCCTCGTCCCAGTCGTCGAGCCAACCGGTCATGAGGTCGATCTCAGGCCCTTGGGCGGCCTGGATGCGCTGTGCGAGGGCCTTGACCTCGGGGCTCGCGGCTCGGGCGATCGCGACGTCGGCCATCTCGACGGCGCCCTGGTGATGGATGATCATCAGCTGCGCGAACTGGGTGTCGGCGTCGTTGTGGGTGGCCGCCGTGCTCTCCGTGCCCTGGTCCGAGCCAGGCGCCTGCCCTGTGTCGTTGCTGCTGGAGCACGCGGCCAGGGCGATCGCCAGGGCGACCGCAGCGGCAGAGGCGGTCAGGCGGCGACGCATCGGGTTCATGAGTCAGGTCTCCTTGAGCGGTCGTCGAGTTCATCGGCCCTGCTCACCTTGCGCCGTGACACCCTCATGGCCGGTCGTCGTCTCATCAAGGTGTGATGAAGGTGGCGCCCGTCGCCCGGGAAGAAGGGGCCGTTCACCGTCCTGCTCCCCCGCTGACTGCTTCCTTCACGGTCGTCGGTGCACGCAGGCGGGCATCCTGCGTCGCGGGGAGCGGCAGCCGCTTGAGCAGCAAGGCGTTGACGGCGACGATCACCGAGGACCCGGACATCGTCAGGGCGGCGATCTCGGGGCTCAGCGACACGCCGAGCGACGGGTAGAGCACGCCTGCGGCGATCGGGAGTGCGAGGGCGTTGTAGCCGATCGCCCAGCCCAGGTTCTGCCGCATCTTGCGCAACGTGCCCCTCCCGATCCGCAGCGCGATCGCCACGTCGAGCGGGTCGGATCGCATCAGGACGACATCCGCCGTCTCGATCGCGACATCCGTGCCGGCGCCGATTGCGATGCCGAGGTCGGCCTTGGCCAGGGCGGGGGCGTCGTTGACGCCGTCACCCACCATGGCGACCGTGCGTCCATCGGCCTGCAGACGGGCGACCTGGTCGGCCTTGTCGCCCGGCAGCACCTCCGCCACGACAGCGTCGATGCCGAGCTGGCCGGCGATGCGGCGGGCGGTCGCCTCGTTGTCCCCGGTGAGCATGACGACCTCGAGACCGGCCTCGTGCAACGCGGCCACGGCAGCGGCCGCGGTCTCCCGGGCGGCATCGGCCAGTGCGACCACGCCGACCAGCCGGCCGTCGACCGCGACGAGCACGGCGGTCCTGCCCGACTGCGCCAGCTCGTCGCGCCGGGCGGACAGCTCCCCGAGCGCGACGCCCTCGGCGGACATCAGCCGCTGGTTGCCGACCAGCACCCGGCGACCGTCGACCGTGGCCCCGGCACCGTGGCCAGGAACGTTGCGGAAGTCGACGGCGACGAGCACGGAGGCGCCGAGCTTGGTGGCGTGCGCGACGACGGCACGCGCCAGGGGGTGCTCGGACTCGCGTTCCACGGCGGCCGCCAGCGCGAGGACCTCCAGCCCGGGCAGGTGATCGACGACCACATCCGTCACCTCCGGCTCGCCCCTGGTGAGGGTGCCGGTCTTGTCCATCACCACGGTGTCGATGCGTGCGGACGTCTCCAGCGCCGTGGCGTTCTTGAACAGCACACCGCGGCGGGCGCCCAGCCCGGTGCCGACCATGATGGCCGTCGGTGTGGCGAGACCCAGGGCGTCGGGGCAGGTGATCACGACCACGGTGATGGCGAACAGCATCGCGGTGGGCACGCTGGCCCCGGCGAGGGTCCAGGCGAGGAACGTGACGGTCCCCCCGACCAGCGCGACGAGCACGAGCCAGAACGCTGCGCGGTCGGCCAGCCGTTGGCCGGGCGCCTTGGAGTTCTGCGCCTGCTGCACCATCGCGACGATCTGAGCCAGGGCGGTGTCCGAGCCGACCTTGGCGGCCCGCACCCGCAGGGTCCCGGTGGTGTTGATCGACGCACCGATGACCTGCGACCCGGGAGCCTTCGGCACCGGCAGGCTCTCTCCGGTGACCATCGACTCGTCGACCTCGGACTCCCCCGCCTCGACGACCGCGTCGACCGGGACCTTCGCTCCGGGCCGCACAAGAAGCAGGTCGCCGACGAGGACCTCACCCGTCGGGACCTCGACCTCGACCCCGTCCCGCAGGAGGACCGCCGTGTCGGGAGCGAGCTCGAGCAGCGTCCGGACGGCGTCGTTCGCGCCGCCCCGAGCCCGCATCTCGACCCAGTGCCCCAGCAGGACGAACGTTGTCAGGACCGTGGCGGCCTCGTAGAAGACCTCACCGCCGCCGGTCAGGGTGATCCACAGGCTGTAGAGCCACCCGGTGCCCACACCGACGGCGACCAGGACCATCATGTCCAGCGTCCGCGCCCGCAGCGCCCGGTAGGCGCCGTCGAAGAAGATCCACGCCGAGTAGAAGATGACCGGCAGCGAGAGCAGCAGGCTGAACACGTCGTCGCGCAGGCCGAGCGGGGTGCCGGCCGAGAATCCGAGCAGCTCGCGGCCGATCGGGGACCACAGGACGATCGGGATCGACAGCAGCAGCGCGACCAGGAAGCGGTTGCGCATGTCGCGCACCATGTCTGCCATCGAGCCGCCGCCGTGATGACCGCCGTGCCCCATCGTGTCCTGGGCCGACATCGGCGCAGTCGCACCGTGGTCGCCGTGATGACCGTGCGCGGACCCGGCGCCCCGGAGATCAGCGCTCGACGCGGGCATCCGGCTGCCGGCCGGATCGTCCATCGGCTCGCAGATGTGCTGCGGGACGGAGCGACCGTCGCAGTGGTAGCCGCACTCGGTGACCCAGCCGACGAGCTGGGCCAGGGAGGTCTGGTCGGCGTCGTAGGTCACGTTCGCGGTCTGGGCGAGTGCGTTGGCCTCCACACCCAGGACCCCGGGGCGGCGGGCCAGCGCGCGCTCCACGATCGGCTCGGAGGTCGCCCAGTGCAGGCCCCCCACTTCCAGGACTGTCGTCTCGACCTTCATGACCGCTCCCCGTCTCGTCGGACTAGCTCCTCTGCATACCCCATGGGGGTATGTGTTGGAGGCATAACGCGGGTGCCCGCAAGGAACTTCCCAGCCGACCATGAAGCCTTGATGAAGCCGACGTGGTCGAGCGCCGAGTCGTGGGGTCGGGTGCTGCCTAGAGCCGGGCCGTGGCCTCGTCGAGGAGCTCCTTGGGCTCGAGCCACATGGAGGGGTAGTTCCCGTACCACTGCTGGACACCGTCGGCGTCGACGAGGACGAACCCGTGGCCCGGGAGGCCCTCGTGCATGCCGGTGCCGAGGGTTCCGTAGGCCCGCGAGACCGTGCCGTCGTCCAGCAGGAACGGGCTGGCTACGCCGAGCCGGTCGCGGTCGGCGTTGATCTGCTCGGCGGTGTTCATGACGATCGGCAGCACGGTGATCCCGGCCGCAGCGAAGCCTGGCTCCTTCTCGATCTCGGCCATCTGCTGCAGGCACGCATCGCACGCCGCGCCTTCGTTGAAGTAGAGGATCACGGGTTCGCCGAGGAACGACGAGAGCGAGACCGTCTGCCCGTCCGAGGTCGGGAGGGTGAACCCGGGGGCGTGGCGGGTCTCCGCCGAGACGACGGGTCGCGAGCTGAGCAGCGCCACGGTCACCAGCGTCGCAATGACCAGGAAGCCTGCGCCCCACGCCGCCAGCCCGATGCGGCGTCGGCCGCGCCTGGCGCGGGCCTCGTTCTGCCTGAGCTCGTCGAGCTGGTGCTCGTGCTCGGCCTGGCGTCGGCTGGCGGTTCCGGAGGTCATCGCGCTGTTCCTTGCTGTGAGGTCGTGGTGGAGTGACACGACGGAACGTCCGCGTCGCTCGCCTCGTCGGCCAGTGACGGGTGCTCGTCGACGGGCTCAGCGGGCACGTCGGCCGCGGCGTCGTCGGGGGCTCGGCCTGCGCGGCGGCGACGTTCGGAGAGCATCGCCACGACGAACACGCCGACGAGGACGAGGAGCCCGGCGCCCAGGATGGGTTCGGGGACAGGGCTCACGAACCGCTGAACCGCCAGGAAGATGTCGGTGAGCGTGCTCGCGGCCGAGTCCTGGGCCTGCGTGCCGCCGGTCATGTTGGCGTCACCGGCCAGCGCGATGATGAAGACGCCCATCACCGCGAAGCCGACGGCCACGCCAACGTTCAGCGTGTTGGTCACGATGACGCGACCGGCGAGGCGGATGCGCACGAGCCTGGCGCGCACGAGCGTGCGCTCCCCCAGCCTCGCCTTGTCCCAGACCAGGGCCATCACGAACAGCGGGAAGACCATGCCGAACACGTAGGCCAGCCCCAGGGTCAGCCCGCCGACGGCCGAGCCGGACAACGCGGACAGGGTCATGACGCCGGCGAGGACGGGAGCGCAGCAGCTGGAGGCCACGCCGGAGAAGACACCCAGGGCGAAGAAGCTGGCCGAGTCGCCGCGGCTGGTGTCCGGGGCCCGCAGGAAGCTGGGCAGCGACCACATCTTCCCCGAGAGCGCGAGCACGGCGAGGGCGATCATGAGCAGCCCGCCCGCCCAGTACAGCGGGCCGTGGTATCTCGCGATCGCACCGGAGAGCAGGCTCATCCCGAGCGTGATCGGCACCAGCACCAGGGCCAGGCCCGCGGCGAAGATGAAGGTCAGCGGCAGCAGGCGCCACCGGCGGTTCTTGATCGCTCCGGCCAGGTAGCTGGGTGCCAGGAAGACGATGCAGCACGGCGCGAACAGAGCCACACCGCCGGCGAAGAACGCCGCCAGGATGCTGCCCGTGGTCAGGAGCTCGGCACCCACCTCATGCCCCCACGGGCGAGGCGTCCTGCGGGGCCCCGCCGGTACGCCGCTCGAGCAGCTTCGCCAGCTTCTTGCGCGGCAGCCGCCCGGCGCTGAAGTACGCATCGTCGACCAGCACGAGCGGGTTCATCGAGGGACGGTGGACGGCCACCAGCGACGCCCCCTCGGCGGACTCCAGCTCGACGATCCGCACCGTGAGGGGCAGTGTCCTGGACAGCTCGGTGAGCGCCTCGACAGCGTCGTCGCACAGGTGGCACGCGGTCGCGTGCACGACCGTCACCGGGGCAGGTGGCGTCGCGTACTGGTCGGTCACGGGATCTCCATCGGGGTGGGTGGGCTTCGGTGCCACGACCACGGTCCCGCCCGATGCTGTTTCTGCCGTCGCGGTGTGATGAGCGTTCGATGAAGCCTGGCCCGAGCGGTCGGTGGTCCCGCGATCTGACCGTGCCGACCGGACACAATGTGTGACATGGCCCCGCAGATGCCGTCGTCCCGACGTGCCCTCGTCATCGACGACGAGAAGGCGCTGGCCACCCTGATCGCCGACTACCTGGAACGCGACGGCTTCGAGGTGCACCTGGCCCACGACGGCCCCCAAGGTCTCGAGGCGGCGCGGTCGATCGACCCGGACGTCGTGGTGCTGGACCTCGGACTTCCCGGCATCGATGGCGTGGAGGTGTGCCGGCAGCTGCGCACGTTCTCCGACTGCTACGTCGTGATGCTCACCGCCCGGAGCGAGGAGGTCGACACCCTGATCGGGCTGTCCGTCGGCGCCGACGACTACATGACCAAGCCGTTCAGCCCACGCGAGCTTCAGGCACGCATCGCCGCTCTGCTCCGCAGACCGCGACGCGCGCCTCACGGCATCGAGGCACTGAGCGAACCGGTGCGCATCGGCGCCCTCTCGATCGATCTACCCGCCCGGGAGGTCCTCCTGGAGGGCGAGCCGGTGCCGCTCACCCGAACGGAGTTCGACGTGCTCGCGGCGCTGGCGCTCTCCCCGCAGCTCGTCTTCAGCCGCCGCGTCCTCATCGAGGCCGTCTGGGGTGAGAACTGGGTGGGTGACGAGCACCTGGTCGACGTCCACGTGCTGCACGTGCGGCAGAAGCTCGGCGACACGGCCGACGCGCAGCGCTACATCCGCACCGTCCGCGGTGTGGGCTACCGGATCGGCACCGGCGGATGAGATCGCCGGGATGGGGGCTGGCCGGCAGGCTCATGGCGGCCATGACCCTGGTCATCCTGGCCGGCGGGATCACCGCGTGGATCGTCGCGGGGGCGGTCGGACCGGTGATCTTCCACCAGCACATGGGTGAGGCCGGCATGGGGGCCGGACCCAGCGCGGTCATGCACGCCGAAGAGGCGTTTCAGTCGGCCAGCGCACTCGCCCTGGCCATCGGCCTGGCCGCCTCCGTGGTCGCGTCGCTCGCCGTGAGCGTGTTCCTGACCCGGCGCATCGCCTCCTCCCTCGGCACCCTGACCTCGGCCGCGACCCGCATCGCCGGCGGCCATCTCGACTCGCGCGTGGACCGCCCGTCACTCGGTGCCGAGTTCGACCAGCTCGCCGACGCCTTCAACGACATGGCACGCCAGCTCGAGGAGAGTGACGCCCTTCGACAGCGTCTGCTTGCGGACGTCGCGCACGAGGTCCGCACCCCGGTCGCGGTCATCGGCGCGTACCTGGAAGGCCTGGAGGACGGGGTGACCACCCTGACACCGCAGACCGTGAGCGTGCTGCGCGACCAGGGCACCCGGCTGGCACGACTCGCCGCCGACCTCGCGGCGGTCACCCGCGCGGAACAAGGTGCCCGCAGCCTGGTGCTCGCACCGACACCACCCGGCGAGCTCCTGTCCGCGGCACTCTCTGCCGCCCGCGGCAGCTACGTCTCCGCCGGTGTCGAGCTGACCCTCGACGTGGACCCAGGACTGCCGGCTGTCACCGCCGACGCGGACCGGATGAGCCAGGTGCTGGGCAACCTGCTCGACAACGCCCTGCGACACACGCCGCGCGGCGGATCGGTGCGCCTCGGTGCAGCACTGACCGAGGCTGGTCTCGTCCGCCTGACCGTCGCCGACACCGGGGAGGGCATCGACCCCGAGCAGGTCGGCCTCATCTTCGAGCGCTTCTACCGTGTCGACACGGCGCGGGACCGCGACAGCGGTGGCTCCGGGATCGGCCTGGCGATCGTTCGCGCGATCGTCGTCGCCCACGGCGGCACCGTCACGGCCCACAGCGCCGGGCTGGGCCGCGGATCGCGGTTCGACATCGACCTGATGCCCGCGCCGGGCCAGTCGGGCTGAGCGACCAACCCCAGGGCACCCGACTCCTGGTCGCCTCTGCGCGATGCCTCGCCCGCACCGCCGATCCCGCGCCCACGTCCTGGGCCGGGCAGTCCATGAAGTTTCGATGGAGGTTCAGGTCTCGGACCTACAGGTCCCATGTGCGCGGCCCTCGGCCCGTCGACAGTTCTGACGGAACCGTTCTCGAGGAGCTCGCATGCATCCCGCCCTTGTCCGACTGCCCGCCGTCGTGGCACTCGCCGCGTCGCTGACCGGCTACCCCGCCTTCGCGTTCGCGACGACGCCGAGCGCAGCGCAGCTGGTCACCCTCGTGAGCGCGGGTGCCGTGGCCGAGCCGGCTGACCCCACCTCTCCGCCCGCTCACGACATGAGCGACATGGAAGGGATGGATCACACAGGGGCCGACACCGAGCCCGACGAATCGGCGGCCGGGCACAGCGAGCACGGTGCGAGCACCGACGCGACGCCCTCCTCCGCCCGTCCGCGAGCGGCCGTGCTGTCGACCTTCGCCGGCCTGAACGCAACGCAGCCGTCCTGGTCGTTGCTGCGGTGCTGCGCCGACGCGACCGCGATCGCCCCCGCCACCGGCCCCGCCCGGCCGCCGCCCCCGCCGCTGCCTGACCCTCGCGAAGGACACCACGATGACCACGCTCACTCCGCCGCCGGCTCAGGTCGACGCCGTCGACCCGGACGTCACGCCGGGCCCGGACCTGACCCCGCCGCCGGTGGGTCGCAACCTCATGACGATCCCGTGGGTCGCCCGCTCGCTGCGCTCCGGGTGGTACCCGAAGATCTTCCAGATCCCCGTGGCGGCCGTCTTCGGACTGGTCGCCTACCAGCTGCTCGTCGGCCCGGACGTCGCGCACGAGAACGCCGGCACCGCGCTCATGTGGGTGCTGTGGTGGCCGGTCATCCCGATCGTGTTCGTGCTGCTGGGACGCTTCTGGTGCGCGGTCTGCCCGTTCGGCGCGATCTCGGACGTCGTGCAGAAGTGGGTCGGAGTCAACCGGCCCGTGCCGAACTTCCTCAAGAACAACGGCATCTGGATCATCGATGTGTCGTTCCTCGCGATCACGTGGGCCGACCACGTCTGGGGTGTCGTGGAGTCGCCGTGGGGATCCGGGGTCCTCCTCCTCCTGCTCACCACCGCCGTGATCGCCTCCGGCGCCCTGTTCCAGCGACGCACGTTCTGCCGGTACCTGTGCTTCCTCGGCGGCCTGTCGGGCAACTACGCCCGCACCGGCATGGTCGAGCTGCGTGCCGACTCCGACATCTGCAGGACCTGCAAGGCCAAAGCCGTCTGCTACAACGGCAACGACAAGGTGGCCGGGTGCCCGCTGTTCACGTTCCCTCGCACGATGGAGGACTCCGCGAACTGCAACCTGTGCGCCAACTGCATCAAGTCCTGCCCGAACGACGCGATCCAGGTGCGCCTGCGCAAGCCCACCAGCGAGCTGTGGTTCATCACCAAGCCCAAGATCGAGCAGTCGATGCTCGCCATGGCGATCATGGGCATCGTCCTGATCCAGAACATCACCATGCTCGAGGTCTGGAACGTCGTCCTCGCCCAGATCGAGGCGCTCACGGGGATCACCAGCTACGCCGTGATCTTCACCGTGGCGTTCGCCGTCGCCGTGTCGGTACCTGTGGGCCTGCTGGCTCTGGCGTCTCGCGTCGCCGCCAGCCGGAACCTCGAGAGCACGAAGCTGAACTTCGCCCGCTTCGGGTACGCGCTCATCCCCCTGGACGTCGCCGCGCACCTCGCGCACAACCTGTTCCACCTGCTCGCCGAGGGCGGCTCGGTCTACTACACCGTCGGCGCACTCTTCGGCGTCGGCGGCACCGGCGGMGATCCTGCGCTCATGAGCACGGGTGCCATCCAGGTCCTGCAGTTCGCCCTGCTCGCACTGGGCATCGCGGGCTCGCTCTACACGGCTCGACGCATCGCCCACCGTCGCTATCGCACGACCGCCCGCCGGAGGGCGACACTCATGCCGTACGTCGCGATCATCGTGCTGCTCGGTGCGATCAACGTGTGGATGTTCCTGCTACCCATGGCCCACCGCATGTGACCGCTGCCTGCTGACGCTCACCCCGGGCCGTGACGACTCGGGCAGAGCACGGCAGTCTTCCCATCGGGGTGCGCTCAAGCCGCGGGACGACGTCCACCCTCGCCGGGCGTCGACACTCTCAGTCCCCGAACAGGGCCTCGACGTCCGGTAGACGCTCGAACCGCGAGAACGTCCCTCGCTCCGCGATCTCCCTTGCGGCCGACAGGACTCCGTCCCACGCGGTACGCGCGAGCGTGCCCCCCACGCTGATACGGCGGACCCCGAGCTGCGCGGCCTCGGCAACCGTGGTGAACGGAGAGTTGATCAGGAGGTTCACCGGTTTCGGCGACACCGCCGCCACGATGGCGGACACGTGCTCCAGGTTGTCGACTCGCGGAGCGTAGAGGCAGTCCGCGCCGACGTCTGCGTACGCACGGAGCCGTCTGATCGTCTCGTCGATGTCGGGACGGCCGCAGACGAACCCCTCGGAGCGGCCCGTCAGAACGATCCCCGTGCCGCTCTCGTCGATCGCTTGGCGTGCCGCGGCCACCCGCGCCACCGCCAGCTCGAAGTCGAACAGCGGATCGGCCTCATCTCCTGAAGAGTCTTCGATCGAGAGCCCGGCGATCCCCGTCCCCGCGGCCAGCTTCACGTTCGCCGCGACGCCGGCGGGATCCACTGCGTACCCGTCCTTGAAGTCTGCGTTGACCGGCACCGACACTGCCTCGGCGACCTGACGGAGATGCTCGAGCGTCTGATCCAGGGTGACCCGGGCGTCCGGGAGGCCGAGCGTCCAGGCCAGGCCGGCACTCGTCGTCGCCAACGCCTGGAACCCCAGCTCTTCCAGGAGACGCGCGCTCCCCACGTCCCACGGGTTCGGCATCACGAAGCACCCCGCACGATGCAGCCGATGGAACTCGGCGACCCGATCCTCGTCCATGTCCGACCCACACCCCGTCAACGAGCCAGGTTTCTCGCACTCTATTCCGATCGAGTCGACCTGTGTGAGGTCTGTTGCGTCTGCCACCCGGGTCCGGATCACCCGACGACTCAGCGCCCTTCGGCCGTCAGCCCGCGTCGGTCACGTCCGCCGAACCGGCTCGCTCGGCCCGGTAGGCCCGCACAGCGCTGTGCACGGTGGGGAAGAAGTGGTCGGCACCGAACCGGCTGCCGACGCCGAAGCGCACGAGGCGGTCCTTGACCGGGCCCTTCATCTCCGCGAACACCAGGTCGACCCCGAGCGCGGCGAGATGGTCGTCCAGCTCGACGAGCTCGTCGAGTGCGGTGGTGTCGAGGCCCGTGATCGGTTCTGACGCGATGATCACGCGGCGCACCGGCGTCGGGGCGTCCGCGACGAGGCCGCGAACCCAGGTGTCGAACACGTCGCCGTTGGCGAAGAAGAGGGGCGCGTCGAACCGCGCGATCACCAGGCCTGGGACCCGCTCCCCCTCGGGGTGCCGGCTGAGGTCGTGGAACCCGGGAACGCCCTCCACGCTGACCAGCTCGGCGCGGTACGGATCCCACGCTCGGCGCACGAACACCGCGAGCGACAAGGCGACGGCGACGGCGATGCCCTGCAGCACGCCGACGAACGCCACACCGAGGAACGCCGCGACCAGCAGCGCCGCGTCGCTCCGGCTCATCCGCACGAGGCGGACGAGCGTGTGCACGTCGACGAACGAGGACGCAGCTGCGATGACGACCGCGGCCAGTGTCGCCGACGGCAGGTACTCGGACAGGCCGGGTGCGACCAGCATGAAGACGACGAGCAGCACGGCGGCCACGACGCCGGTCAGCTGCGTGCGGGCGCCGGCCTGGACCGCGACCGGCGTGCGCGACGCGCTCCCCGAGACGGGAAAGCCGCCGAGCAGCCCGGTCGCGAGGTTCGAGGCTCCCAGCGCGCCCATCTCCTGGCTGCCGTCGACGGCCTCCCCCCGGCTGCCGCCGAGCGCGCGCGAGAGGACAGTCGTGTCGGCGAACGTGATGAGTGCGATGCCGGCCGCCGGACCGACGAGCGCGAGCACGTCTGCGGGGTCGAGGCCCGCGAGGGCCGGTGCGGGCAGGCCGGACGGCAGGGCGCCCACGACGGGGATCTGGTCGGCGAGCCCGAGCGCAGCAGTCAGGACGCTCGCCCCGACGACCGCCAGCACGATGCCCTTCGCGGTGGCACCCAGCGCGCGCGCCGCGACGATGACCGCGAGCGATCCGACGCCGATCGCGGCCGCCGCGCCATCGACCTGACCGTCGGCGACCGCGGCGACCGTCTGGCCGAGGTGCTCCCAGACCGACCCGGGAGGCACGGCGACGCCGAGCAGCTTGGGCAGCTGGCCGGCGATGACGACCAGCGCGATCCCGTTCATGTAGCCGACGCGGATCGGCATCGACAGCAGGCCGGTGAGGAACCCGAGCCGCAGCACGCGGCCGCCGATGAGCATGAGGCCCATGAGCACGGCAAGCATGCCGGCCAGCGCGACGGCACGGTCGGCATCGCCCAACGCGAGCGGCAGCACCGCGGCCCCGATCATCGGCGCGAGCGACGAGTCGGGCCCGAGCACGAGCACCCGCGACGGGCCGACGACCGCGTAGACGAGAAGGGGCACGATCGTCGCGTACAGGCCGGTGACCGGCGGCAGCCCTGCGGCCGTGGCGTAAGCCATGCCCGCAGGTATCGCGACCGCGACGAGCGTCGCCCCGGCGACCAGGTCCCGTCGTAGCCACGCGCGCTCGTAGCTCCGGGTCACACCGACGCCGGGGAGCAGCCCTACGACCCGCCCGCGGTCCACCTCTCGAGCCTAGGACCGGGCACCTGACGGACACCCGGGCCGGACGTCCCCCGACGCACCGCTATGGCCACGGTCCTCGTCGAGCTGCTGGCCTCATGCCTCCGTGCCGGTCACCCCGATGTAGACCGCCGCATTGCCGCGCGGGTTGAGCAGCACGACAGGAGCGATGCACCGCTCCGGCAGGGCGAGCCGGGCGTGGATCTTGGCGTCACCCGTGGACGAGAACGGCACGACCGCCGTCGTCGCGACCACGGCCCCGTTGCACGCCACGCTCGCCGCGAGCTGTGGGATGGGGTTCGCCCCGGTCGACGTCAGGACGAGGCCCTCGACCCGGACGTCCAGCCGACCGTCGTGGCGCAGCCGAGCCTGGCCGTCGCCGATCACCCAGTCCGCGCCGCCCGGTGTCGTCTGGAACAGCACCGGGTCGGTCGTCAGGCTGCCGGCCAGCTCCGCCCTCAGGACGGTCCGCCCACCACCGCCCCCGTGCTCGCCACCGGCCACCGCCGCGGGCGCCCCGAGCAACCCGGCGGTCGCCACGATCGCCGCCGCCATCGCGACGCGCCTCAGGATCGTCGTCATCGTCAACCCCTCCTCCGGGGGCCCACGACGGGCCCCTCACAATGGAGACGAGACGGGGACGCGACGGGTTCATCGGCACCAGGAGCGCGGCTCCCAGCAGTGTCACGAGGCCCGCGGCGGTGTGACTCCCTGGTTGGCTAACCGATCGCGCGTGAGTCGGCGAGAGCGCCGAACGGCGCCAAGAACGCCGACAGTCCGGCCAACAGTGCTTCCGGCGCGGCTTCCGCGACCCAGTGACCGGTCCCGGGAACGACGAGGGTCTCGACGTCCTCGGCAACGGCCGACAGCGCACCGGCCACCGATGCGCCCCAACTCGCTTCGCAGCCGATGCCGAGGACGGGCATCGTCAGCTTGCGGGCGGCTCGTGCCCCGTTCTGCGCCATGGTCTCGTCCCAGGAGCGATAGAAGCCGAAGCTGCCGGGAAGCGCGCCGGGCGCGGCGAGACCCTTGACGTAGTAGTCGATGGCGGCATCGGGGACCTGACCCCCCTGGACGGCGAACTCGTAGCCGAAGAAGATCGCCTCCCGACCCACGACGAGCTGCTCGGCGATCTCACCGGCACGGTTGAAGGCGATGTGCCACAGCTTGTTGTTGACCTGCCGTGGTGCGAACAACGGTGGTGAGTGGTCCGGGGTGGGGGGCCCCGGGACCTCGGCGAGCGCGACGCGGTCGACCCGGTCGGGGTAGTCCGCTGCGAGGGCATAGCTGATCACGAGTCCGGTGTCGTGGCCGACGACGGCGAACCGGTCGTGCCCCAGCTCGTGCATGAGGGCCGCGAGGTCGCCGGCGAGCGTCGCGGCGTCGTACCCGCCCTCCGGCTTGTCGGTCAGGCCGAGGCCGCGCTGGTCGACGGCAACCACCGTGTAGTCCTTCGCAAGCTCGGGCATCACGTGGCGCCAGGCGTACCAGGTCTCCGGCCAACCGTGCACGAGGAGCAGGGCGGGCCCGTCGCCACCGATCACCGCGTGCTGGCGGATGCCGTTCGCGTCGATCAGGCGGCTCGTGAATGTCGCGGTGAATCCGTCCGGCAGGTCGGGCGCTCGCACGACCGAGCCGAAGGCCTCGGACTCCGGGTAGAGCGAGAGTGCGGTCATGATGGGAATCCCTTCTCTTCTCTGGGGGCCGACGCCGAGACGGCTCCAGCACCTGAACCGTGGCTCCCGCGACCGCCGGCTCGCGCCAGGGAGCACCCTGGTCCAGTCCCCGGGAGCAGCGAACGAGCCCCCGGGCCACCGGTGTCGCAGCGTGACCAGAGGCGTCTGCCACCACCACGCACGCGATTCCGAGCAGCACACCAGACGGCGTACCGAGCTCTGAGCCCAGGCGGGTTCCCCGCAACCTCCACCGGCGGCCCCGTGAGCAGACAGGGGGGCTCCCGGGCGCGACGCGGCGGCGCGACGACGAAGGTCGTCGATACCGATCACCGTGGTCGGTGTTCCTGAAGGAGAAGCCCATGGACGAGTTCTCTCTCAAGCCCCTGCCTGCGAGCCGGACGCACGGGTCGTCGACGAGGCGGCGTCGCGCAACGCGACTGGTGGCGATCGCCTGTGCCGCCGCCATCGCCGCACTCGGCAGCACGGCCGTGTCGGCCGACGCGGTAGCCGATGCGCCGTCGCGCACGGTCAGGGCGTCCCGCGACATCGGTCTCGTCTCGACGGCGCCGAACCTGCCTGCCGGATTCAGGACCGTCTTCGAGAGCCGGTTCGTGCGGGCCAACAACATCCGTCAGCACGTGGTCATCGGCGGCGAGGGCCCGCCCCTCCTGCTCGTGCACGGCTGGCCCGAGACCTGGTACGCCTGGCGCCTGGTGATGCCGGAGCTGGCCAAGAACTACACCGTCATCGCGGTCGACCAGCGCGGTATCGGCCGGTCCGAGGGGACGGCAGGCGGGTACGACGCGGCGACGCTCGCCGACGACCTCGCTGCGCTGATGACGAAGCTCGGCCACGAGAAGTTCGCCGTGGTCGGCCACGACACCGGCGCCGTCGTCTCCTATGCCCTGGCCGCTGACCACCGCGACCGGGTCGAGCGCCTTGCTTTCGCGGAGATTCCCGGTCCTCCCGGAGTCGGCGATCTCGCGCAGCCCCCAGCGCCGCCGATGTTCGTTCCCGACCAGCTCAACGACAAGCTGTGGCACATTCCGTTCAACCGTGTCGACAACGACCTGATCCTCGACATGGTCGGCAGCAACGCCGACGCCTTCTACCGCTACGAGTACTCCATCCAAGGCGGCGGGGCGACACTGCCTGACGCGGCGATCGACTACTACATCGACCTCTACACCCGCAACAGGGACGTCCTGCGGACGAGCTTCGGGCTCTACCGCGACTGGGACGCCACCGTGAACCAGAACCGTGCGGTGCGTCAGGCCACGAAGCTGACGATCCCCGTCCTCGCTGTCGGCGGAGAGAACAGCTGGGGCGACGCTGTCGGGCATGGCATGGAGCTCACCGCGACCGACGTGACGACCGCGGTTCTCCCCGGATCCGGGCACTGGGTCGCCGAGCAAGCCCCGGGCGAGCTGCTCGACGTTCTGACCGAGTTCCTCGTGCCGTACGGCGCGGCGGAGAAGGGAGCGGACTGACATCACCCCAGGGCGAACACCGCTGGACTGCGGGGACCGACCAGGCATCGAGCCGTCGGTCCCCGCTGCTCGCCCCGGGTGACCGCACCTCCACCGGACGCGAAGGATGGCTGCGCGACCAGCAGGCCCGCTCCTCCGGTCGCGCGCCGCACGGGAATATGCTCTGGCAGACGCCACGCAACGGCACACGGCGGCCAGAGGAGTGACAGGTGTCACAGCAGCGGGTCGTGATGCAGTTGCGTGGCCGCGGGAGCGAGTGCGCGGAGCTCGACGCCCATCTCGAAGCTGCGCGGGCAGGCGACAGCCGGACTGTGGTGCTACGCGGCGAAGCCGGCATCGGCAAGACCGCGCTGCTCGAGTACCTGGCGGTCCGCAGCACAGGCTGTCGAGTCGTCAGGGTGGTCGGTATCGAGTCGGAGATGGAGCTGCCGTTCGCGGCTATCCATCAGCTGTCCCGACCGCTCCTCGATGGCCTCGGGCGTCTGCCCGCACCGCAGCGCGAGGCCCTGGAGACGGCGTTCGGCCTGAGCTCGGGCCAGCCGCCTGATCGCTTCTTCGTGGGGCTGGCCCTGCTGAGCCAGCTCGCCGAGCACGCTGAAGCGCGGCCGGTCGTCTGCCTCGTCGACGACGCCCAGTGGCTGGACCGGTCCTCGGCCCAGGTGCTCTCGTTCGTCGCGAGGCGTCTTCACGCGGAGTCGGTCGTCCTCGTTCTTGCCGAGCGCGACGGGGACTCCCCCAGCGAGTTCGAGGGCCTGCCGGAACTGCGCCTCCGAGGGCTGTCGGAGGATGACGCGGCACGCCTGGTCATTGCCTCGAGCCTCGGACCGCTGGATGCGTCGGTACGCGGCCGGATCATCGCCGAGGCGCACGGCAACCCGCTCGCCCTGCTGGAGCTCCCGCGTGGGCAGTCGTCAGCTGCCGTCGCGGGCGGCTTCTCCGTCCCGGGCAAGGTGACCGTGCCCAGCCGGATCGAAGCGAGCTATCGCCGCCGGATCGAGATTCTCCCGGACGAGACGCAACGCCTGCTGCTGGTGGCGGCGGCGGAACCGGTCGGTGATCCCAACCTGCTCTGGCGCGCAGTGTCCGAGCTCGGTATCCCCGTTGACGCGGCGGCGCCGGCCGAGGCGGACGACCTGATCGAGATCGACGCACGCGTGGGCTTCCGTCACCCCCTCCTGCGCTCGGCGATCTACCGGGCAGCGTCGCCGACGGAACGCCGCAACGCACATCGAGCACTGGCCGCGGCCACCGATCCTGAGATCGACCCCGATCGTCGGGCCTGGCACCGCGCTCAGGCCGTGCTCGGTCCCGACGACGTCATCGCCGCCGAGCTCGAGCGGTCGGCCGGACGGGCCAGGGCTCGCGGTGGACTCGCCGCTGCCGCCGCATTTCTGCAGCGGTCGGTCGCGCTGACGCGGGAGCCCACGCTGCGGGCCGATCGCGCGTTGGCCGCGGCCCAGGCGAGTCTGCAAGCCGGCGCGTTCGACGCGGCGTCCCGGCTGGTGGCCGCAGCGGAGACCGGACCACTCGACGAGCTCTCTCGAGCCCGCGTCGATCGGCTGAACGCCGAGGTCGCGTTCGCCCAGAACCGCGGGGGCGAGGCTTCGCTGCTCCTGCTCAGGGCAGCTCGGAAGCTCGAGACCCTCGACGTACGCCTGTCGCGCAACACCTATCTCGACGCGTGGGCCGCAGCGCTCTTCGCCGGCCATCTGGCGGGTGAGGGCGGCAGCCTCCTGGACGTCTCCCGCGCCGTGGCGACCGCGCCCGAGCCTGTGCCTTCTCCTCTTCCGTGCGATCTGCTCCTCGACGGCTTGGCGTTGGTCTTCTCCGACGGACGTCCGGCGGCAGTGCCCGCGCTACGGCGTGCGGTCGCTGCGTTCGCGAGTCGCGACGTCTCCGAGGAGGAGGTGCTTCGGTGGGGGTGGCTCGCGACCCGAGCGGCGAACCTGATCTGGGACTACGACCGCGGGCTCGAGATCGGCACGGCGGCTGTTCGACTCGCCCGCGACGCAGGGGCGCTCGAGGTCCTGGCTGTCGCAGACAACGCGTGCGGTCAGGCCGCGGTCTCCGGCGGTGACTTCTCGCGGGCGGCGCTGCTGGTGGCCGAAGTGGACACCATCAAGGAGGCGACCAACACCCGCATCGCCCCACACGCTGCGCTCGCCCTCGCGGGAGCACGCGGCCACGAGGCCTTCGCCTCCGATCTCATCGCGGGAGTCGTCGCCCACGCCACCGTCGGCGGACAGGGAACCGCCGTCCAGTACGCGCGCTGGGCGAGCTCCGTGCTCCTCAACGGACTCGGCCGCTATGACGAGGCGCGCACGGAGGCCGTGGCGGCGTGCGACAGCACACCCGAGCTACACGTTGCTTCGTGGGCGTTGAGCGAGCTCATCGAGGCTGCCACGCGGACAGACCACGCAGATCTGGCCAGCGACGCTCTCCGTCGACTCGGGCAGCACATCGAGGGATGCGAGACCGATTGGGCACTCGGGATCCATGCGCGATCCCGTGCCCTACTGAGCGATGGTGACGCGGCCGAGTCCTCGTACCGAGAAGCGATCGCACGCCTGAGCCGGACACAGCTCCGACCGGAGCTCGCTCGCGCCCACCTGCTCTACGGCGAGTGGCTCCGGCGCCGGGGCCAGCGCGTCAGCGCCCGTGACCAGCTCCGCACCGCCCACGAGATGCTCACCACGATCGGCATGGACGCGTTCGTCGAGCGCGCTCGGCGCGAGCTTCTCGCCACCGGGGAGAGAGCGCGCAGCCGGACCGTGGAGACGCGAGACCGTCTCACCCTCCAAGAGGCGCAGATCGCCCAGCTGGCGAGCGACGGTCTGACGAACCCGGAGATCGGAGCTCGGCTCTTCCTCAGTGCGCGCACCGTCGAGTGGCACCTGGGCAAGGTCTTCACCAAGCTGCGCGTGAGCTCCCGTCGAGAGCTGAACTCCGCACTCCCCGGTGCGGGGCTGGCGGCACTGCCGGCCTCGTAGGGTCGACCGCCCAGCGCCAGTGGCCGTCAACGCCTTGGCGGCGACGCCGCGTGAGGGCTAGCCGGTATCTCGGGATTCCCGGGCGCGCTCCTTCCCGCTGACGACCAGTGCGGCCGTCGACTTCACGGGGGAGGTCGGTCATGGCAATCGGCGACGGGATCAGGCGGGACATCGCGTTGGTCTCCCAGGCGGAACGCGACAGGTTGGTCGCCGCGATCCTCACGCTCGACACGAGCAAGATCTACCCGGACGGCGTGACCTTCTGGGACAAGCAGGAGGACATCCACAAGAACGCCCACCTCTCGGGCGTCAACGTGCACGGCGGACCGGGCTTCGTGCCCTGGCACCGGGAGATCGTCAACCGGTTCGAGCAGCTCATCCGCGAGGTCGACCCCGACCTGTCGCTGCACTACTGGAACTGGAGCGTCGACCCCCGCAGCACCGCGGACGGCCGGGCGAACCTGTTCACGACGTCGTTCATGGGCGACTCCCAGGGCGACGCCGGGGCACCGCTGGGCGCCTTCGAGTCGACCGAGGGCGGCGGCCACACCCACATCTGGCGCTCGGTCAACGGCGGCAGCACCACCCTGTCGGCCTCCCCGGTGAGTCTGTCGGACGCGACCGTCGTCGGGTCGGCGACCTGGGAGATCTTCAACGACAACATCCAGCAGGTCCACGGCGACGCGCACGGGTTCATCGGCGGCACGCTCACCCAGGCGCACTACTCGTTCCACGACCCGTTCGTGTTCCTGCTGCACTCCAACGTCGACCGGCTGTACTCGATGTGGCAGACCGCGGCAGGACACCCCGAACGGCTCAATCCCGCCACGGTGTACGCCGGCGACAGCGCTGACCCGGGTCTGAACGGACCCGTGGAGCCGTGGGCGGGCAACGTCGCCGACCCGTCGCTCCAGCTGCGCCCGTGGGCACCGCCGGACAACCAGCAGGTCGTCAAGACCTACAAGCACCCCTCGATGGTCGCTCCGCCGTGCTACGACACGGTGCCCGAGGTCTCGCTGCTCGAGGTGGTCAATCCGGGCAGCCACATCACCTTCAACGACGTGCCGACCGGCGAGACGACCGCTCGCGCGGCGGTCTTCCGCGTGTACTCCTGCGACGCGGTCACCTTCGAGGTCATCGTCGCGCCGGCGAGCCCCTACCTCGTCCTGACCCCTGGCGGCCAGGTCACCGTGCCGCACGCCCTCGTGCCCTACACCGAGGCCAGGATCTGGTTCGGCATGACGGGCGGCGCGGCCGGAACGAGCGCCCCGACCGGTACCACGACGATCCGGTGCGTCGAGACCGGCCAGGACTTCGTCTTCGACCTCACCGGGAACTCGATCCCCCGGCCCACCGTCGCGGTCATGATGGCCCTGGACCAGTCGGGGTCGATGGACGACCCGGCGGGGACCTCCGGAGCAACCCGTATCGAGGTGCTCAAGCAGGCCGCCGGCCGGTTCGGCCAGCTCATCCAGGCGGGCAACGGTCTGGGCCTGATCCGGTTCGACACCGACGCCTACCCGGTCGCCGACCCGACGTTCCCCGGGCTCGGCGTCACGCTCATCGGGCCTGGCGGCGACTTCGACCCGAACCGCGTCATCGCGCTCTCCGCGATCGGCGACCACCACACCAACCTCGCCGGCGCGACCTCCATCGGCGACGGCGTCGTCATGGCCCGCAACGTCCTGAGCGCGGTGCCCGCCACCGACTACCAGCACAAGGCGTTGATCGTCTTCACCGACGGCCTGGAGAACCGGGACGCGACGATCGACAGCGTGACGGCGAGCATCGACCAGCGCACGTTCGCCATCGGGCTCGGCAACGAGGCCCAGGTCTCGACGACCGCGCTGCGCAAGCTGGCGAACAACACCGGCGGCTACCTGCTGCTCACGGGCGTGCTCACGCCGGGCACCGACGAGTACTTCCGGCTGACGAAGTACTTCCTGCAGATCCTCGCCGGCGTCACGGACACCGCCATCGTGGTGGACCCCTCCGGGTACCTGCCCCCCGGCGACACGCTGCGGATCCCGTTCGTGCTCAACGAGGCCGACATCGACGCGACCGTGGTCCTGCTGGAGGACCTGCCCGTGATCGACATGGTGCTCGAGACCCCGGAMGGCACGATCATCGACCCCGCGACGGCGTCCGGGGTCGGCGTCACTGCCGGGGCCGGCGACGACATGCGCTACTACCGCACCAACCTCCCGGTGCCCGTCGGCGCGGGCGCCCACGAGGGCACCTGGCACGCGATCCTGACGATCGACGAGGGCGCCTGGAAGAAGGTCCTCAAGCGCCTGCGCAGTCGCGACGACGACGAGGGCAGGATCGCGTTCGCGCGGGCCGCCGCTCATGGCGCGCGGTACTCGGTGAACGTCTACTCCGCGTCCAACCTGCGCCTCGCGGCGAGCCTCGAGCAGCCCAGCATCGAACCCGGCAGCACGGCGACCATCCACGCCGCGCTGACCGAGTACGGGTTGCCCGTGGAACACCGAGCACACGTGGTTGCGCACGTCACCGGTCCCACCGGCGTCTCGATGCTCACCCTGGCCGAGACCACCGGGGGCCTGTTCACCGGCACCCTGGCCACTCCCCTGCCGGGTACCTACCAGGTCAGGGTCGTCGCCGACGGGCTCACCATGCGCGGCAGCGCCTTCACCCGCGAGCAGCTGCTCACCGCCGTCGCCATCCGCGGTGGCGACCGGCCCAGCACCCCGACCGACGACCCCGGCGGCGGCAAGGGCCGCGACCTGTGCGACCTGCTCGACTGCCTCACCGAGGTCGGTGCCAAGTTCCTCGAGCGCAACGACATCTCGCCCGAGGAGCTCCGTCGCTGCATCCGTGCCCACTGCACCGACCACCGCTGACCACGCGGCCCCGGACGCATCGCCCGGTGCCGCTACGGGTCCGTGAAGGGGTGGGTGCGACGATGACCCCGTGGAGGTGGAGCTCCTGTACGTCGCCCGGTGCCCGCACTGGCGCCTGGCCGACGAGCGGTTGCGACTGGCGTTGGCCGCGGTCGGTCGTGCGGACCAGTCGATCTCGTACGTGCAGGTGGACACGGCCGAGGATGCCGCGACGACCGGACTCGCGGGATCGCCGACGGTCCTCGTCGACGGTCGTGATCCGTTCGGAGCACCGGGCGCGAGGGTCGGGGGTCCGGCGTGCCGGCTCTTCACCACCCCTGACGGGCTTGCGGGCTCTCCGACCGTGGAGCAGCTGGTGGCCGTGCTGCGATGAACCATCCCGAGGTGGCCGGGTCAGCGGCGCCCTCCGTCACCCCGCACCTGGGTCAACCAGGCGTCGAGGTACTCCCGCAGTCCGCTCATGTCGCCGCCGCCGCGGTATGCCACGTACCCGTC
>NZ_JBFUHU010000055.1:0-14093 GCF_056402235.1 Cellulomonas sp. P4_B5_2 | reverse complement strand
GTCGGTGCTCACGTGTTTACCCGCTGGACGATGTCGTACAGCTCGTCCGCGGTCGACGCGTCCAGGACGCGGCGTACCTCGTCCTCGTCGGCGAAGATCACCGCGATCTTGCCGAGGATGCCGAGGTGCTCGTCGTTGACGCCGGCGATCCCGACGACGACCCGCACCGGGTTGCCGGCCCAGTCGATCGGCTCGTCGTAACGGACCAGGCAGAGCGCCGAGCGGACGATGGCGTCCTTGGCGGCGTTCGTGCCGTGCGGGATCGCCAGGAAGTTGCCCATGTAGGTGGACACCGTGCGCTCCCGCTCGGCCATCGCGTCGAGGTACTGCGCAGTGACCGCGCCCGAGGACGCGAGCAGCTCGCCCGCCTCCCGGATCGCCTCGTCGCGGGTGGTCGCCCGCCCCGACGCGACGACGAGGTCCCTGGTCAGGATGTCGTTCACGATGCCGTGACTCCGTCCCCGGCAGCGCCTTCCTTGACCTCCTGCACGACGGAGTCGTACACGGGGCTGTTCATGAAGTTGTCCACCGAGACGTGCCGCGAGCTCGGTGCGTGCTTGCGTGCACGGTCGGTCAGCTCGCGCTGGCTGATCACCAGGTCGACGTCGTCCTGCAGGTTGGCGACGGCCTTGTTGACCACCGTCACGCCCTCGACGCCGGCCTTCCGCAGCTTGTCGCGCAGGACGCTGGCGCCCATCGCGCTCGACCCCATGCCGGCGTCGCACGCGAACACGATCGACCGGATCGGTCGGACCGCGGTGACCGTCGTCGTCCCACCGGCCGCCAGGGCGGCCTCTGCCTGCTCGGCGGTGTGCTGCTCGACGACCAGCGCGCTCAGTGCCGCGCTGCTCTTGCCCTTGTTCGCCTCGGTCTGGGCGATCGCGGCAGTGAGGTCGCCGCTCTCCCCCGCCGCGAGGTCACGCTTGCGGGTGGCCCGCAGGATGACGGCCGCGATGAGGAACGACACGGTCGCGGAGAGCACGACCGACAGGATCACGCCGGGGAAGCTGCCTCGGGCCGTCTGCGCGAAGACCGCGAAGATGCTGCCCGGTGCCGCCGGACCGACGAGCCCGCTGCCCATCACGACGTTGGTCCCGATGCCCGTCATGCCACCGGCGATCGCCGCGATGATGAGGGTCGGCTTCATGAGCACGAACGGGAAGTACACCTCGTGGATGCCACCGAAGAACTGCACGATGATCGCGCCGGGGGCCGTCGAGCGCGCCGCACCGACACCGAGGAGCGTGTAGGCGAGCAGGATGCCCAGGCCGGGGCCGGGGTTGGCCTCGACGAGGAACAGCAGCGACTTGCCCTGCTCGGCGACCTGCGCCGCGCCCAGGGGCACGAGCACGCCGTTGCCGATCGCGTTGTTGAGGAACAGCACCTTGGCCGGCTCCACGATCACGCTCATGAACGGCAGGATGTGGTTGTCGGCCATCAGCTGGACGATGTTGCCGAGCCACGTGCTGATCTGGGTCACGATCGGGGCGACACCGTAGAACGCGCCGACCGACAGTGCTCCGCCGACGATGCCGGCCGAGAACATGTTGACGAGCATCTCGAACCCGGGTCTGATCTTTCCGTCCCAGATCGAGTCGATCTTCATCATGATCCACGCCGACAGCGGGCCGAGGATCATGGCGCCGAGGAACATCGGGACCGTGCTGCCGACGATGATGCCGACCGTCGCGATGGACGCGACGACCCCGCCGCGCTCGCCGTAGACCATCCGGCCGCCCGCGTTCGCGATGAGCAGCGGGAGCAGGAAGGTCACCATCGGGCCGACGAGCCCGAGGTACTGGTGGAACGTCGTGCCGTCGTCAGCCATCACGAGCTGCGTCGCCGCGCCCGACCAGGCGCCCGGCAGGTCGGCGTTGCCGAACCCGCCGAGCACGCCGTTCGGCAGCCAGCCGACGGCGATGAAGAGTGCAGTGATCAGGCCCCATGCCAGGAATGCCGGCAGGTTGGGCATGATCATGCCGGTCAGGAAGGCACCGAACCTCTGGACATGGACCTGCGCGGCCTTGCCTCGGGACACGGGTGGAGCACCTGCTGTTGTGGTGGCCATGTGCGGCTCACTCCGCTCTGTGATCGTCGTTGATCTGGTGTGGAACGGTCGCGATCGTCAGGGTTCGATCGTGACCTTGATGCCCGCTCCCGAGCGGACGATGTCGATGCCCTCGACGACCTGGTCGAGAGGCAGCCGGTGGGTGATGAGATCGGAGACCGGGACGCGCCCGTCGGCGATCATGGCGAGCGCCTGCTTGTTGTGGTCGGGGCTCGAGCCGTTGGCACCCATGAGCATCAGCTCCTTGTAGTGCACGAGGTTCGAGTCGAGGGTGATCGTCGGCTTGTCCTTGGGCAGTCCGCCGAAGAGGCTGAACCGACCGCGCGGCGCCAGCATGCGCAGCGCCTGCTCCTGGGCGGCACCGGACGCCGCCGCCGTGATGACGACGCTCACGCCCTTGCCACCGGTGAGCTCGAGGACGGCCTCCACCGGGTCCACCTCGGCGGAGCAGATGGCCGCGTCGGGCTTGACCACCTCGGAGGCGAGGTCGAGGCGCTCGCGGCTCAGCTCGACGAGGTACACCTCGGCGGCACCGCGCGCCCGGGCGAGCCGGACGTGCAGGCAGCCGATCGGGCCCGAGCCGACCACGACGACGGTGTCGCCGTCGTGCACGTCGACGAGCTCCTGGGCGTTGATCGCGCAGGCGAACGGCTCGGCGACCGAGGCCTCGGCGAACCCGACGCCCTCGGGGATCCGGTTGAGGCCGTCCACCTTGAGCACCGCGGGCGGCACGATCATGAACGGCGCGAACCCGCCGTCGAAGTCGTAGCCCATCGACACCTGGTTCGGGCAGATGGTCATGAGTCCGGACGTGCAGAACTCGCAGTCGCCGCACGGGATGGCCGCGATGACCTGGACGCGGTCGCCCGGCTCCCAGCCGGTCACGCCCTCGCCGACCTCGACGATCTCGCCGGCGATCTCGTGGCCCATGACGCGGGGCGGCCGGATGCGCTGGTGGCCCGAGGTGGAGATCTTCACGTCGGTGCCGCACATCGAGCAGGCACGGACCCGGATCTTGACCTCGCCGGCGCCGGTCGTCGGCTCGGGGGCGTCCTCGATCCGGGTGTCGCCGGGGGCGTAGAAGCGGAAGACCTTCATCGTTCTCCTTCGATCGGTGCGGTGCGTTGTTCAGTCAGGCGTGGGTGCGTCAGGCCCGGACCACGCGTGGTCCGGCGGACTCGATCTCGTCGGCGAGCTCGGCGTCGATGCCGGTGTCGGTGACGAGGGTGTCGACGGCCGACAGGGGCGCGACGATGGCGAGGTCGGACCGGCCGACCTTGGTGTGGTCGGCCAGGACGACCGTGCGCCGGCCGGCCGCGACGAGCGCGCGCTTGACGGCGGCCTCCGCGAGGTCGGGGGTGGTCAGCCCGTTCTCGACGGTCAGGCCGTTGGTGCCGAGGAACGTGGTGTCGACGCGCACGTCGGCGAGAGCCCGCTCGGCCCAGGTGCCGACCGCGGCGAGGGTGCGTCCACGGATCGTGCCGCCGACGACGTGCAGCGTGATGTTCGGCCGGGTGGCCAGCACGATCGCTACCGGCAGCGCGTGCGTGACGACGGTCAGCTCGCGGTCCTGCGGGAGCATCTCGGCGAGCCGCACGGTCGTGGTGCCGGCGTCGAGGATGATCGCGCCGCCGTCGGGCAGCTCGTCGAGCGCCGCCTTGGCGATCCGCTCCTTCTCCCCCGCGAGCATGCGCTCCCGGTCGGCGATGCCCGGCTCGAAGCCGAGCCGCTCGACGGGGATCGCCCCGCCGTGCACGCGACGCACGAGGCCGAGCCGCTCCAGGGCGCTCAGGTCTCGGCGCACGGTCTCCGGGGTGACGTCCAGCTCGGCCGCCAGGTGAGCCACGTCGACCCGGCCGTCGGCGCGCGCACGAAGGAGGATCTGCTGGTGGCGCTCCTGTGCGTACATGCCTTGCCTCTCTGTCCGTGCGCGGCACGTCCGACGTCTCCGTCGAGTGCCGGCAGGCGTCGTCGGTGACGCCTGCCGAGACGCAGCATGCAGCAGCCACGCGGACAACGTCAAGCAGACTCGGACTCAAGCAGGGCTAAACCAACATTCGTTCCTCGCGCATAGCAGGTTGAAACGCAGACGCGCTAGGACCTCTGGCCGATCCGGATCGGGCATCGGACCTGTTCGGACATCCGGACACGACGACGCCCGGCGACGCCCGTTGCGGGGCGCCTCCGGGCGTCTGTGGGAGGTGGGGTCAGTGCGGCTGGTACGGGCTGACGACGACCTCGACGCGCTGGAACTCCTTGAGGTCCGAGTAGCCGGTCGTGGCCATCGCGCGGCGCAGGGCGCCGATGAGGTTGAGCGTGCCGTCGGCCGTGTGACCGGGCCCGAACAGGATCTGCTCGAGCGACCCCGCGGTGCCCACCTCGACCCGCTCGCCGCGGGGCAGCTGCGGGTGGTGCGCCTCGGGACCCCAGTGCCAGCCCCGGCCCGGCGCCTCGGTGGCCCGGGCGAGTGCGGCACCGAGCATCACGGCGTCCGCGCCGCACGCGACGGCCTTGACCAGGTCACCGGAACGCCCGACACCGCCGTCGGCGATCACGTGCACGTACCGGCCCCCGGACTCGTCGAGGTAGTCGCGTCGCGCAGCCGCCACGTCCGCGACCGCCGACGCCATCGGCGCGTGGATGCCCAGCGACAGGCGGGTGGTGTGCGCGGCGCCGCCGCCGAACCCGACGAGGACACCCGCCGCACCCGTCCGCATGAGGTGCAGGGCCGCGGTGTAGGTCGAGGCGCCGCCGACGATGACCGGGACGTCCAGCTCGTAGATGAACCGCTTGAGGTTGAGCGGCTCCGCCCGGCCCGACACGTGCTCGGCCGACACGGTGGTGCCGCGGATGAGGAACAGGTCGACGCCGGCGTCGACGACGGTGCGCCAGAACTCGTTGGTGCGCTGCGGCGACAGGGCGCCCGCGACGGTGACGCCCGCGGCGCGGATCTCCTTGAGGCGTGCGGTGATCAGCTCCGCCTGGATCGGTGCCGCGTAGATCTCCTGCATGCGGGCGGTCGCGCGGGCGCTGTCGAACGTGGCGATCTCCGCGAGCAGCGGCGTCGGGTCCTCGTACCGGGTCCAGAGGCCCTCGAGGTCCAGCACGCCGAGACCGCCGGCCTTGCCGAGGGCGACCGCGGTGGCCGGGCTCATCACCGAGTCCATCGGGGCCGCGATGATCGGCAGGTCGAAGTGGTAGGCGTCGATCTGCCAGCCGACCGAGACCTCCTCGGGGTCACGGGTCCGCCGCGACGGGACGACCGCGACGTCGTCGAAGGAATAGGCGCGGCGTCCGCGCTTGCCGCGGCCGATCTCGATCTCGTTGCTCACCCGGCCAGGCTACCGGGGTGCAGGGTGCGGACCCGAAACCGCGGCACGCGGGCAGCCCTCCCCGGCGATGTCGGACCTCGGTGCGAGTCTGGCTCTGCACGCACCACGCAGGACGAGAGCGGGACACGATGAGCTGGACGGACGGGCCACTGCTCGGCTTCGACACCGAGACCACGGGCGTAGACGTCGACAACGACCGGATCGTCACCGCCGCACTCGTCCGCCGCGACTCCTCCGGGACCCACGTCCGCAGCTGGCTGATCAACCCCGGGGTCGACATCCCCGAGGCGGCGGCCGCCATCCACGGCGTCAGCACGGAGCACGCCCGCGAGCACGGCCGGCCCCCGCGTGAGGCGCTCGAGGAGATCGCGACCGATCTGGCCGAGGCCTTCCGCGGTGGCGTCCCGGTCGTCGCCTACAACGCCGCGTTCGACCTGTGCCTGCTCGACGCGGAGCTGCGGCGGCACCGTCTGCGGACGTTGCCGGACCGCCTGTGCAGCGACGCCCGCCCGGTCATCGACCCCCTCGTGCTCGACCGCGCCGAGGACCAGTTCCGGCGTGGCAAGCGCAAGCTGGTCGACCTGTGCGGCTACTACGAGGTGGTCGAGTCGGGGAACCTGCACACTGCGGACGTGGACGTCGTCGCGACGCTCGACGTGCTCGAGCGGATCGTCGGGCGGTTCCCGCACCTGGCCGCGCTCGACCTCGACACGTTGCACGAGTACCAGTCCACGGCACACCAGGCCTGGGCCGAGGGGTTCAACGCGTGGCGCGCTGAGCAGGGCTTCGACGGACCCGGCGCCTCGGACGCGTGGCCGACGCGTGAGCCCGTCGGGACACTCTGGTGAGACGCGCGTCATATCGCGGCTGAGTTCGATGCGCACCGACGTGACGGATCTGACCGATTCGATGATGCCGTTCGCCGTGGCAATATCTCATCCATGAGTTAGCGTCTTCCCCATGACTACGACGACCACCCCGGTTCCGACGAGCACGGGATCGCTCCCGATCATCGAGGACCAGCTCGCGCACGTCGGCTCCCTCGTCCGCTCCGCGCGCCAGCACCGCGGCCTCACCCAGGCCCAGCTGGCCGAGCGCCTGGCCACCAGCCAGTCGGCGATCCACCGCATCGAGCAGGGCGCGCAGAACGTCAGCCTCGAGATGCTCACGCGCATCGGCGCCGCCCTCGACTCCCCGATCGTCACGCTCGGCGGTCCGCAGCGCACGCACCTGCGCGTGCACGGTGGCCAGACGCTGAGCGGCCGGATCGACGTCAACACCAGCAAGAACGGCGCCGTCGCGCTCCTGTGCGCCTCGCTGCTCAACCGCGGCACCACGCGGCTGCGCAACGTCGCCCGGATCGTCGAGGTGGACCGGATCGTCGAGGTCCTGCGCTCCATCGGCGTCCGCGCCACCTGGTCGACGGACGGCCGCGACCTCGAGATCGTCGTTCCCGAGCACCTCCAGCTCGACGCGATCGACGTGGACGCCGCCCGCCGCACCCGCTCGATCATCATGTTCCTCGGCCCGCTGCTGGGCCTCGAGGACGAGTTCCGGCTGCCCTACGCGGGCGGCTGTGACCTGGGCACCCGGACCGTGGAGCCGCACCTGATCGGCCTGCGCCCGTTCGGCCTGGACGTCACGGCCACCGCCGGCGACTACCACGGGCTGGTCACCCGTGGCGGGGCGACGGACCTCGCGGTGGTGCTCACCGAGCGCGGGGACACCGTCACCGAGAACGTCATCATGGCGGCCGCCCGGCGCGAGGGCGTGACGACCATCCGCAACGCCAGCTCCAACTACATGGTCCAGGACCTGTGCTTCTACCTGGAGCTGCTCGGCGTCCGCATCGACGGCATCGGCACCACGACCCTGCGCGTGCACGGGTTGGCCGACATCGACGCCGACGTGGAGTACGCCGTCTCGGAGGACCCGGTGGAGGCCATGAGCCTGCTCACCGCCGGCATCGTCACGGGCTCCGAGATCACGGTCGGCCGCGTGCCCATCGAGTTCATGGAGATCGAGCTGGCGACGCTGGCCGAGATGGGCCTGCGCTACACGCTGTCCGACGAGTACGCCGCCGCCAACGGCCGCACCCGCCTGGTCGACGTCACCGTGCACCCTAGCGAGCTGCGCGCGCCGATCGACAAGATCCACCCGATGCCGTTCCCTGGGCTCAACATCGACAACCTGCCGTTCTTCGCGGCGATCGCGGCGTGCGCGGAGGGCTCCACCCTGATCCACGACTGGGTGTACGAGGGCCGCGCGATCCACCTGACCGACCTCACCCGCCTCGGCGCCGACGTCCGCCTGCTCGACGCCCACCGCCTGCAGGTCTCCGGGCCGACGCACTGGTCGGGCGCCGAGGTGTCGTGCCCGCCGGCCCTGCGCCCCGCGGTGGTCATCCTGCTCGCGATGCTCGCCGCCAAGGGCACCTCGGTGCTCCGGGACGTCGACATCATCGCCCGCGGGTACGAGCAGCTGCAGGACCGCCTGGTGCAGCTCGGCGCGCAGATCGAGACGTTCCGCGACTGACGCCCTCGCTACGCCGTCAGGACGACCGGTCCGTCGTCGGTGATCGCCACGGTGTGCTCGCTGTGCGCCGTCCGCGCGCCGGTGGCGCTCCGCAGGGTCCAACCGTCGGGGTCGGTGACGAGCGTCGCGGTGTCGGCCATGACCCAGGGCTCGATGGCGAGGAGCAGGCCGGGACGCAGGACGTACCCGCGGCCGGGCCGGCCCGCGTTCGGGAGGTGCGGGTCCTGGTGCATGGTCGACCCGACGCCGTGCCCGCCGAACTGGGTGTTGACCAGGTAGCCCGCCGCGGTGAGCACGCTGCCGATCGCGTGCGACAGGTCGCCGATCCGCGCGCCCGGCGCCGCTGCCGCGATGCCCGCGTCGAGGGCTTCGCGCGTGGTGTCGATCATGCGAGCGTCCGCCTCGTCGACCGCGTCCCCGACGACGAAGCTCACCGCCGAGTCGGTGACGATGCCGTCGAGCGACGCGGCGAAGTCGAGGGTGAGCAGGTCGCCGTCGCGCAGGGCGTAGTCGTGCGGGAGCCCGTGCAGCACGGCGTCGTTCACCGAGGTGCAGATGACGTGCCCGAAGGGTCCGCTCCCGAACGAGGGCGCGTAGTCGACGTAGCTCGACACCGCACCGGCGTCAGCGATCAGCTGCGCCACCCACGCGTCGATCTCCAGCAGGTTGGTGCCCACCGCGGTGCGCTCCTGCATCTGTCGCAGGACACCGCCGACGAACGCTCCGCTGGCGGTCGCGCGCCGCAGCTCGGCGGGACTGAAGAGCTCGATCATGCTGGCCACCTTGCAGACGAGGGGATAGGTATACCGGTAATCATATCCCGGTATTATCATTGGCGTCATGGTCCGACTGCCCCTGTCCCCCGCCGAGGTCGAGCGCGGAGAGCGCCTCGGTGCGCTCCTGCGACAGGCGCGCTCCGACCGCTCCATGGTCGAGGTCGCCCTCACCGCAGGCATCTCACCGGAGACGCTCCGCAAGATCGAGACGGGACGCGTGCCCACCCCGTCGTTCTCGACGATCGCCGCGATCACCACCGCCCTGGGCATCTCGCTCGACGACGTGTGGGCGGCGATCCGTCCGGACGCCGGAGCGAGCCGGCTAGTCGCGTCCTAGCGCCGGGACCGGCTCGACGACCCCGCTGCGCAGGTGCTCGTACACGATCGACGTCCGGACGTCGGCGACCTCGGGCCGCTCGGTGAGCCGGTCGATCACGAACGCGTAGAGCCGGTCGTTCCCCGCCACCGCCACGTGCAGGAGGAAGTCCTCCGACCCGCTGGTGACGAACACGCCGATCACCTCAGGCAGCGCCGCCGCCCACGTGCGGAACCCCTCGATGTTCTGCCGCGTGGGAGGCCGGACCCGCAGCGCGATGAGCGCCTGCACGGGTCGACCGATCTCCGCGAGGTCCACGTCGAGGACCGCCCCGCGGATGACGCCGCGGTCCCGCAGCGAGCGCGTGCGGTCCAGCGCGGTGGTCGGTGACACCCCCACCGCCGCCGCGACGTCGCGGTTGGTCCGCCGTGCATCGACCTGCAGCTCCCGCAGGATCGCCGTATCAAGTGCGTCGAGATGCGCCATCCGGCCACTCTATCCGTATGTCGTACGGGCTGATTGATAGCGCACCGGATCCATGCCTACCCTTCTCATGTCCTGACGTACGAACGAGGAGCGCAGCATGTCGATCGACACCCCGACACGAGTCGGCTTCGAGCCCGACGAGATCCGCACGGGTGAGCCGACCCGGGCCGCGCGCCTGAAGTGGGTGGTGGTCGTCGACGAGTCGCTGCCGCCGGGCCGCGCGGCCAACGCGGCCGTCTGCGTGTCGGCCGCGACCTCGAGCGGGGTCGACGGCCTGCTCGGTCCCACCGCCCGGGACGCCACGGGCTCCGACCACCCCGGGCTCCCCTGGGCCGGCTGCTCGGTGCTGTCCGCCTCGGCCGACCAGCTCGCGCAGGTCCGCGCGAAGGCCGCCGCCTCCCTGGGGGTGTTCGTCGCGGACATGCCGGCGTCCGCGCAGCACACGCGCGTGTACGACGAGTACCTGGCCGAGGTGGCGACCGCTGATGCGCCCGCGTACTACGCGGTCAGCATCGTCGGACCGCGCAACCGCGTGGACAAGATCGTCGGGAAGCTGCCCCTGCTCCCCTAGCGGCCGGTGTAGTTGGGCGCCTCGACCGTCATCTGGATGTCGTGCGGGTGGGACTCCTTGAGCCCGGCCGCGGTGATCCGGATGAACTGTCCCCGCTCCTGCAGCTGCGGGATCGTGTGCGCACCGACGTAGAACATCGACTGGTGCAGGCCACCGATCAGCTGGTGCGCCACCGCCGACAGCGGGCCGCGGTACGGCACCTGGCCCTCGATGCCCTCGGGGACGATCTTCTCGTCGGAGGACACATCGGCCTGGAAGTACCGGTCCTTGGAGTAGGAGATCCGGCCTCGGGACGCCATCGCGCCGAGCGAACCCATCCCGCGGTAGTGCTTGAACTGCTTGCCGTTGACGAACACGAGCTCGCCCGGCGACTCGTCGCAGCCGGCCAGCAGGGAGCCGAGCATCACGGTGTCCGCGCCGGCGACCAGCGCCTTGGCGATGTCCCCGGAGTACTGCAGGCCGCCGTCGCCGATGACCGGGACCCCGGCGGGCTTGCACGCGCGGGCGGCGTCGTAGATCGCGGTCACCTGCGGCACGCCGACGCCGGCGACGACGCGGGTGGTGCAGATCGAGCCGGGTCCGACGCCGACCTTGACCGCGTCGACGCCCGCGTCCACCAGCGCCTGCGCGCCCGGGGTCGTGGCGACGTTGCCGCCGATGACCTGGACGTGGCGGGTCGACGGGTCGGACTTGAGCTTGCGGACCATGTCGAGCATCAGGCGCGCGTGGCCGTTCGCGGTGTCGACGACCAGCGCGTCGACGCCGGCCTCGACCAGCGCGGAGGCCCGCTCCCAGGCGTCCCCGAAGAAGCCGATGGCGGCGCCGACGACGAGCCGTCCCTCGCCGTCCTTCGTCGCGTCGGGGTACTGCTCGGACTTCACGAAGTCCTTGACGGTGATCAGCCCGCGCAGGATGCCCGCGTCGTCGACGAGCGGGAGCTTCTCGATCTTGTGCTTGGCCAGCAGCGCCGCCGCGTCGTCGCGCGCGATGCCGACGGGCGCGGTGACCAGCGGCATCGGCGTCATCACCTCGCGGACGCGGCGCGTCTCGAACTCCTGCGGCGGCACGAACCGCAGGTCGCGGTTGGTGATGATGCCGAGCAGCAGCCCGATCTCGTCGATGACCGGCAGCCCGGACACGCGGTAGATGCCGCAGAGGTGGTCCAGCTCGGCGAGCGTCGCGTCCGGTCCCACCGTGACGGGGTCGGTGATCATGCCGGACTCGGAGCGCTTCACGAGGTCGACCTGGTGGGCCTGGTCCTCGATGGACAGGTTGCGGTGCAGGATGCCGATGCCGCCCTGGCGCGCCATGGCGATGGCCATGCGCGACTCCGTGACGGTGTCCATCGCGGCGGACAGCAGCGGGACCCGCACGGTGATCTCGCGCGTCAGGCGCGAGGACGTGTCCACCTCGCTCGGGATGACGTCCGTCTCCCCCGGCAGGAGGAGCACGTCGTCGTAGGTGAGCCCGACGCGGGCGAACGGGTCGGCAGGCGAGTGCTCCGTCATCCGGCAAGGATACGCGGGCGCACGCGTGCTGAGGGTCCCGCCCTACTGGATGAGACCGCGGCGCAGCCCGATCGCGACCGCCTGGGCCCGGTCGTTGGCACCGAGCTTGCGGAACAGCCGGCGCGCGTGGGTCTTCACCGTGTCCTCGGACAGGTAGAGCTCCGCGCCGATCTGCGCGTTGGAGCGACCGTGGCTCATGCCGGTGAGCACCTCGATCTCTCGCTTGGTCAGCGGCACGCCGGGGATCGCTCCCGTGGTGGGCACACCGACCGGGGCTGCGTTGGCGTCGGGCGCCCCGACCGTGGACACCCCGGCCGCGGGCGTGCGCAGGTCGCTGGCGCGGAAGCTGCCCTGGCTGGGCACGTCCACGGGCTGCGTGCGGGGCACGGTCTGCGCAGGCAGCACGGGACTGGCCAGCACGTGCGCCGCCACGGCGGACAGCTCCGCGCGGCCGACGTCGGGTGCCAGGAACCCGCGGGCACCGAGCGCGAGCGCCCGGTCGAGCGCCACGCTGTCGTCGGGCAGCGCGAGGAGCACGATGGCGGCGGCGGGCGCGACCGCGCGCAGCCGGCGGATCGCCTCGATCGCACCGGGGGCCGCCAGGTGCGCGTCGAGCAGGACGACCGTCGGCGGCATGCGCCGAGCCAGGCTCAGCAGCTCGTCCACCGACGACGCCGCACGGACCGGACCGAGCGCGGGCACGCCGATGGAGGTCACGACGAGCCGCTCTCGAACGACCGCCGAGCCGTGACAGACCACGACTCCCGCCATGTTGGTTCCCCTCTCGGGCCCCGTGTGGGGCACCTGAGTGCTATCGGCTGATGATCACGCTGAAGTTAGCCGGAGAGACGATCCGTCCCCGCTGCGAGAGGGGCTTCGTCCGCCCCTGCGACGCCTGCGTGGAATGTCTCCCCCACTCGGCCGTGCCCTCAGGGCTCACCGCTCGACGTCGCGACCGCGAGCACCTCGTGGAGCAGGCCGGTGAACGTCCGGGCGCGATGCACGGACCGGTCCAGCGGGACCGCGTCGGCGGCACCGTCCGGGACCATGACGAACTGTGCGAGGTCAGGTTGCTCGCGCGCGAGCCGGTCGACCACCTCGAGGTCCGCGTCGGCCCGCAGCCCGATGGTCACGACCGCCCGTGCGCGTGTCATGGCAGCGAGCTCGACGGCGTGGTGCGGACCCACCGGCCCCCCGACGATGCGCGCATCGACCCCCTGCGCCGCGAGCGCCCCGGCGAGGGCGTGCGCGACGAGCGGCCGCGCCTCCCGGGGGACGACGAGCACGAGGACGACGGGACGGCGGGTCCCCGTCAGCGGTACCTGGTGCTCCCGCAGGGCGGCGAGGGCGCCCGCGTGCACCGCGGCGACCGCGTCGACCCCGGGCGGGTCGACGACCGTGCGACGAGCGAGCGCGGACATGACCGGCTCCAGCAGGCCCGTCCACCAGAGCGCGACGTCGGCTCCCTCGTCGATCGCCAGCAGCCGCGCGCACCCGGCGACGTCACCGGCGAGCGCGGCGTCGACGACCGCGGTCGGTGTGGTCGGCACGCCCCCGTCCTGGGACCGGGCGGGGGTCCCGGCGGTCACGTCGGTCGCCAGGGCGATCCGTGCGGACTCCGCCGGTGCCACGCCGTCCAGCGTGAGCCGCCGCATGACCAGCAGCCGCTCGACGTCGACCGCCGAGTAGCGCCTGTGCGCCCCGGCGGAGTGCTCCGWCGGCCCGAGCCCGTACCGGCGGTCCCACGTGCGCAGCGTCGCGGGTGCCACACCGAGCCGCCGCGCGACGGCGGCGACGGCGAGCGCCGGCGCCGGAGGCCCCGTCGGTTCGTCGTCCTCGCGCGTCACCATGGCGCGATTCTGCCAGGCCGACGCGATTCGGCCTCATCGGGCGTGTCGGCGCCCGACACGCCSACCAGGGGCTTCATGCACAATCGCGCCACCGAATCAATGTGCGAACGGGTCTTGAACAACTTCTGGCGCGGTTGTAACGTCCTCTCCAACGCGTCACCCCGGTGGACACCATCTGGTTCCCGTGTACACGACTTCCCGGCGCAGCCGCCCACACGGCGGACTTCGACGGATCGACTGAGGAGGAACTCATGGCCGAGATCTCGCGCCTTCCCGGACCGGTGATGGACCTGTGGGAGTGGCAGTTCGACGGAGCCTGCCGCGACGAGGACCAGGACCTCTTCTTCCACCCCGAGGGTGAGCGCGGCTCGGCCCGCCGGCGCCGCGCCGAGGCGGCCAAGGCGATCTGCGCCACGTGCCCCGTGATCAAGGAGTGCCTCGAGCAGTCCCTCGCCGTGCGCGAGCCCTACGGCGTGTGGGGCGGCCTCTCCGAGGACGAGCGCTCCGCGGTGCTCGCCCAGCGCGGCCGCGCCAGCCGCGTGGGCTGAACCAGAGCTGCACGACCAGAGCCCCTCTCCTCGTCGGCACGATCGGGGAGAGGGGCTCTGGTGCGTCCGGCCCCGGACGCGGTCCGGCCCCGGACGCGGGGGG
>NZ_JBFUHU010000054.1:0-21321 GCF_056402235.1 Cellulomonas sp. P4_B5_2 | reverse complement strand
GCGCTGGACTCCGTCGGGCTCGGCGCGGAGGTCGTCGCCGGCGCGGCCGTCGGACCGTCAGCCGCGCCGTCGGGCTCGACGCCGGGGGACGCCGACGCCGACGCGGACGGGGTAGGGGCGGGCGTGGGCTCCGCTGCCTGTGCGGGTGCGACCTGCAGGGAGAGGAGGACCGCCAGTCCGACGATGGCGGCGGTCCGTCCCGTATTCGTATGCATCGTCCTGATCCCCTCGTGGTCCGTCCGGCACCGAGAGCCTAGAGGTCTGGCGGCACGCCGTCCCGCACTCTCGTCGGCGAGGTCAGCGCGGGTTACGGTGCTCATCGGTCCGACGCCGGCAGGCGATCCACAGGCGACGGGGAGTGACGTGCGACGAGTGATCCGTGGGATGGCGATGGCGGCCGGGCTCGGTCTTGTCGTCGTGGCCTCCGTGCTGCCCGCGCTCCCTGCCCGGGCGGCCGAGGAGGTCGTCACGCTCCCGGCCTCGGGCTCGTGGTCCGTCGAGGGGCGCGGCTGGGGACACGGGATCGGGATGTCCCAGTGGGGCGCCCAAGGTGCCGCGCTGCAGGGGCTCACCGCGGAGCAGATCCTCGACTTCTACTACCCGGGCACCACGCGCTTCGACATCGGTCAGGACTATGCGCTGCGCGTCCGGCTGTCCGCTCTCGGCGGGGCGTCCGCGACGTTCGGGCCGGTGACCGGGTCCTCGCTCGTCGTCGTGGACACGGCGTCGGGGCAGTCGGTCACCGCGGCGCCCGGGGCGCGCATCGTCGTCGCGAAGACGGCGGCGGGGTTCACCGCCACCGCCGTCCTGGGCGGTGTGCAGACGCCGCTGACCCTCGGGTCGGCGACGACCGTGACCGGGCCGGTCGACGTCCGTGACGTGGCCGGCGGCCAGGCGTGGGCCTACCAGGCGTCGGGGGCGGGCGTGCGCTACCCCGCCACGCTGCGCTCGAACGCCACCGGGACCGCCTCCCTCGAGGTGGTCGCCCACGTGCCCATGGAGCAGTACCTGCGCGGCGTGGTGCCCCGCGAGTCGTCGTCGGGCTGGGCGCCTGCCGCGCTGCAGGCACAGGCCGTCGCCGCCCGCTCGTACGCCCTGGCCGTGCGGGCCGGGTCGGGGACCGCGGACCTCTGCGACACCACGGCCTGCCAGGTCTACGGCGGCGCTGCGTCCTCGACGGCCGCGGGCGCCGTCACCGAGCTGTACGCGTCGACCACCGACGCCGCGGTCCTGGCGACCGCCCGGATCGCGCGCTACTACGGCGGAGGCCCGGCGTTCACGCAGTTCTCGTCGACCAACGGCGGCTACTCGAAGGTCGGCTCGCGGCCGTACCTCGTGGCCAAGCCGGACCCGTACTCCGGCACCGCGCCGGGCGACACCCGGACGCGCTGGACGGACACCCTGACCGTCGCGAGGGTGCAGCAGTCGTGCCCGGCAGGCGGGACGTTGCAGAGGATGGTCCTGACCCGCGACGGCCTGGGTGACCTCGGCGGCCGGATCCTGTCCGCGCGGCTGGAGTGCACGACGGGCACCGCGACGATCGCGACCCCCGCCTTCGGCCTGCTGTCCAGCTGGTGGCGCCCGACGTCGGTCGGGGTGCCGCGAGGCAACCTCGAGGTGGCGGTCGGCACGGTCGGCGGTGTGCGGGTGAAGGGCTGGGCGCTCGACCCCGACACGACCGACCCGGTGACGGTCCGCGTGACCTACGGCGGACAGACCCGCAGCACCGTCGCCCGGCTCGAGCGTGCGGACGTCGGCGCGGCTTTCCCCGGATCGGGTTCGCTGCACGGTTTCGACGAGACCTTCCCCGCCTCTGCCGGTCCCGTCTCCGTCTGCGTCACGGTGGTGAACGTCGGGTCGGGGACGGACCTGAGCCTCGGGTGCGCCTCCGTCACCGTGTCCGCCGGTGCCCCGTTCGGTTCGTTCGACTCGGTGGCCGCGGCCCCGGGCAGCGGCAGCCCGGGCGCCACCGTGGCGGCGCAGGGCTGGGCTGTYGACCCTGACGCCCCCACGGCACCGGTCTCGGTCCAGCTGCTGGTGGACGGCGTGCTCACGGCGACGGCGACGGGCAACCTCCCGCGCCCGGACGTCGGCGCGGCGCTGCCCGGGGTAGGTGACTCGCACGGGTACCGGCTCACCGCGACGGCTGCCGCAGGCCAGCGCGAGATCTGCGTGCGCGCGGTGGACACGCCGTCCGGGTCGGCCGTGACGCTGGGCTGCCGGACGGTCACGGTGCCCGGTGGACCGCCCCGCGGCAACGCGGAGGTCATCGTCGGCGACACCGGCGGCGTGCGGGTGGTCGGCTGGGCCCTCGACCCTGACACGACCGATCCTGTGTCGGTGCGCGTCGACGTCGCCGGCACCAGCCGGACCGTCCGCGCCGACGGGACCCGCAACGACATCGCGGGGGCGTTCCCGGGCTACGGATCCGCCCACGGGTTCTCCGCGGTGCTCCCCGTGGCGGCCGGCACCCACGTCGCGTGCGTCACGGCGCTCGACTCGACCGGGGGTGCGGGCGTCGCGCTCGGCTGTGCGACCGTCACCGTCGCGGGCGGAGCGCCTCGCGGCAACGTGGAGGTCGTCGCCGGTCGGCCGGGCGGCGTGCAGGTGTCGGGATGGGCGCTCGACCCCGACACGACGGGCCCGATCTACCTCTGGGCCGACGTCGACGGCGCCAGCGGACCCCTGCTCGCCTCGGGCCGCCGGGCGGACGTCGGCGCGGCGTTCCCCGCACTCGGCGCCGACCACGGGTTCTCCGCGATGCTCGCCGCCGCCTCGGGGCAGCGCACCGTCTGCCTGACGGCCCTCGACGACGGCGCCGGGCCGCACACCGAGCTCGGGTGCTGGCGCGTCACCGTGCCGGGCGGGTCGCCGGTGGGCAACCTCGAGGTGGCCAAGGGCACCCCCGGCGGGGTCCAGCTCACCGGGTGGGCGCTCGACCCCGACAGCACGTCGTCGCCCTACTTGTGGGTGGAGCTCGACGGGCGGGGCCAGTACATGCTCGCGTCGGGTGAGCGGGGCGACATCGCGGCGGCCTTCCCGGGCTACGGGAGCCGGTTCGGGTTCAGCGGCACCGTCGTCGCGCAGCCGGGTTCCCGCACGGTGTGCGTCACGATCGTGAACGGTGGTGTCGGAGCGCACACGTCGTTGGGCTGCCGGACCGTCGTGGTCCCGGCGGGCTAGCCCACGCTGGTGAGCTCGGCCGGGGCGGCCGCCGCCGGCGGGAGCGCGGCCGACAGCGGCTCGAGCAGCGCCACGTCCCGCTCGTCGGCCGCGTACCTGACCGCGACGGCGAGCAGCGCGCCGACGAGCACGGCATAGACCGCCACGGCGGGCACGAAGCCGAGCGGTGACTCCCAGCTGGGGGAGAAGGTCACCCACTGGCCGTCCGAGCCCTCGGCATACCGTCGAGCGGCCCAGTAGAAGGCGAGGACGTGGCCGGCGGCAAGCATGAACCCGGTGGCCCTGGCCAGCCCGCGGTGCAGGACGGGCGACGTGTGGATGGATGCCGTCACCAGCGGGACCGCGAGCAGCGGCGCACCAACCGCCAGCGGGAGGACGTAGCGGCCCTGCCACACCATGCCCGCGGCCTCCGCGGTCGGCACGGTGAGCGCGATGGGGACCACGACGACCGCGAGCAGGAGCGCGCCCAGCGCTGCCCGCCCGCGCCGGGCACCGGGGAGCACGAGCGCGACGAGCAGGACGACGGCGGCGGCTGCAAACCAGGCGAGCACGGTCGGGAAGGGGGAGGCGGTGTCGAGCCACCCGAAGTTGCCGACCATCTGCTCGAGGAAGTCCTGGGTGGCCAGCAGCATCAGGGCGATCACGAGCCGGGGCGCCGCCAGCTCGGGGAAGAGCCCGCTGGTGGTGACCACGTCGCTGTGGGACGCGAACCAGGCCAGTGCGAGGGCGGCGACGGCCAGGGCAGCGGGCGCCGCGGCGCGCACCGACCGGGTGCGAGCCAGCCGCCGCACCGTGCCGGGACGCGCGGCCACCAGCGCGATCGCGACCACGAGGACCGCCCAGACGGGGCCTGACGTGCGGACCAGGACCAGCACCGCGCCCGAGACCACCGCCTGCACCACGACCGACGTGCGCGCAAYGGCGCTGCGACCCAGCTCCAGGCAGGCGGCCCAGAACGCGAACCCGGCCGCGATCTCGAGGCCGTTCGGGTTCACCGTGCCGGCGAGGAACAGGACCATCGGCGTCAGGGCGACAGCGGCCGCCCAGAGGCCGGCGACCCGACCGGTTCCCCGGACCGTCGTCGCCACCCCCCACAGGATCAGCGCGCCCCCGAGCAGACCGCTCACCAGTCGCATCGCGTAGACGGCGGCCTCGCCCTCGAGGAACAGGGAGGGCCAGCCGACGAGCGCGTAGTAGAGCGGCGGGTACTGGCCCGCGTACGTGATCGCGGTCGTGGGCCCCGCGCCGCGTTCGGGCATGCCGGGCTGGCAGTCCGCCGACTCCTCGTCGTCGAACCGGTAGCAGGTCGCCAGGTCCTCGGCCGCTCCGAGGTCGGACGGCACGTCGACGTAGGTGGGTGCACCGGGCGTCATGGTGTCGACCGGAGCGGCGCCGACCTCGCCGCCGAGCTGCCCTCGCACGACCGCCGCGGCCTTGATGACGTGGCTCGGCTCGTCGGGCGACGCCATCAGCGGCATCGCGAGCGACCAGGCCGCGATGATCGCGAGCACGAGGCCCGCGGCGACGGGTGCGAGTGGGCGCCGGTGCGCGCCGGGCAGGATCGTCCCTGGGCTCACGTCTGCGCATCCTTGCGGCTCGTCGGTCGGGCCGGCGAGGCGCGCGGCGAGGGAATACTAGCGGGTGCTCCTGGACGGATGTCCTGCTCTCTCGCAGCCGTGGGGCACGGGCTGCTCAGAGCAGCCTGCGCACCGTCCGCCAGTACGCGCGCAGCAGCGCCTCGGCGAGACCGCCGCCGGGCGGCAGCGGGAACTGCGCCGGGTCGAACCGGTCCGTCAGGAGCCAGGCGAGCTCCTTGTCGGAGACCTCACGCGTCGCCTGGACCTCGCGCCGCCGTTCCCGGACCCAGGTCAGGTGGGTCGCGATCCAGCGCCAGCCCCGGACCTTCTGCCGACCCCAGCCCTGCGCGACCGCGATCGCGGTGATCGCGAGCTCGAACCCCAGCAGCGGAACCGCCAGCAGGGCCAGAGTGCGGGCCTCGTGGCAGGTTGCCAGGAACAGCAGCCGGTTGCGCTCGACCAGGTACATCTTGAGCGGGCTCCGCCCGAACTCGTAGTGGTGCACGGCGACGGCCGAGGGCACGTACTCCACCCGGAGCCCACGCTGCCAGCAGCGCCAGCTGATCTCGAGGTCCTCGAGGTACGCGAAGAACGGCACGGGAAACCCCCCGAGGTCCCGCCACGTGCTGGTCCGCGCAGCCATGCAGGCGCCGCTCACGCTGGCGACGGGGACCTGGCGCTCGTGGGACGTGACCGGGTCGCCCATGCCGCCCGCCCACGAGAGCCCGAGCACGTGCACCGGGTTACCCACCGAGTTGACCGTGGCCGGGTCGTCCGCGAGCCGGATCTGCCCGCTGACCAGCCCCACGGCCGGGTCCTCGAGAGCCGCGGCGAGCTGAGGCAAGGCGTCGGGCGCGACGATCGCGTCGGAGTTGACCAGCGCGAGCACCGGGCCGCGCACCTGCGCCACACCGAGCTCGACGCCGCCGGTGAACCCCAGGTTCTGCGCCGGTCGCAGCACCCGGACACGGTCGTCCGCGGGCAGGGTGCGGACCGCGTCGCTCGTGCAGCCGTTGTCCACGAGCACGAGCTCGACGGTCGGGCCCTCGGTGGCCAGCACGGCGGCGACGGCGTCGTGCAGGTACGGCTCGTCGCCGTACGCGAGCATCACGACGGACAGGTCGGGCGGGGGCGTCGTCATGTGGGCCTCACCATCGAGCGAGCGTGCGGCGGACGGCGGCTGCCGCCGCGACGAGGGCCGCGCCCGAGCCGATGACGAGCGCCAAGGCGACGCGGGCCGTCAGGGGGAGCGGGATGAGCAGGGCCACCAGCAGCGCGACCAGGCCGATCGACCACGCGCCCGTCGCGGCGGCGTCCCGGCCGCGGGCGAGCAGACCCTGCACCAGCACCTGGACGTTCATGAACAGCGCCGCGGACGCCGCGAGCAGCGCGATGTCCCCCCGGCCGATCTCGAACTCGGGGCCGAAGAGGAGCCGGACGGCCTGGGGGCCGACCAGCGCGGTGGCGCCGATACCCAGGACCCCGATCGCCGCCGTGACCAGGGACGCGGTCCGGAGGGCGGCGACGAACGCCGTGCGCTCGTCGCGAGCGACGTACCGGGCGAGGCGAGGGAGGAAGACGGCCTGGACGGCGGCGAACAGGAAGAGCGGGATGCGCGCGACGGTCAGCGCGTTGACCAGGTTGGCCGCCGTGGTCTCCTCCCCGGGACCCTTGAGCAGCTGTGCCGCGACCGGGCCGGCGTTCGCGAGGGCCTGCGACGTCAGGGAGGCGAGCACCAGCGGCATCATGACCGCCGCCACCCGGGGGCCGGGCCCGCGGGACAGGACCGGGCCGGTCCGGATCATGGCCAGGCCGGTCGCGACGATCGGGGCGATCCCGAGCACGGCACCGAACCAGAGCGCGTCGTCGACCCCGTTGGCGGCCAGCACGGCGGCCCCCACCACCCGCAGGGCGCCATCGACGGCGAGCTGGAGGCCGTACCGGGGGAACCGGCCCGTGCCGGCGAGCACGCCGCGCGCGAGGTAGGCCAGGGCCATCCCGACGAGCGACCCGACGAAGGCCCATGCGATGCCCGGCTGGCCGTCGAAGACCACGTCGGTGATCCAGGTGTTCGCCAGCGCGACGACGCCCGCCACGACGAGCAGCGAGATCCCGGCGTACCTCGCGGGCACGCGCAGGGACGGAGCTGTCGGGTTGCCGAGGGACCGTCGCGCGGCGATGCTCCGCCCGGCTTCCTGCTCGACCGGCAGGTAGAGGCCGATGCCCAGGGCGTTGACCAGGGTCCACAGGAGCGCCAGCGCGGTGTACGGGGCGCCGAGGCCGAGGGTCTGCGCGGCGATCGCCAGGAAGGCGAAGGAGGACAGGCCGTAGACGCCGATGCCCACGCCGACCCACAGGATGCTGCCGGGGACCCGGCGCACCAGGGATGTCGCCGAGGTCACCGTGAAGCGTCCCCGCCGCCACCTGCGTCGTCGTCGGTCTCGAGCGTGACGCTCGAGACGTCGGGCTGCGGGTCGTGCGCCGCACCCTCGACCGTGTCGACCCGGCGTCCCAGCAGCGCGAGCTCCTCGGCGATCGTGCGCGTCTCCTCCTCGAGCGACGAGATCTCGATGCTCAGCTGGATGCAGACGAACAGCAGGACGATCAGGCTCGAGGCGAACAGCAGGTTGCTGGGCGTCTCGACGCCGACGAACTTGGCGAGCCCGAACAGCACGCCCGGGAACGCGCCGAGCACGATGACGACGACGAGCACGACGAGCCAGATGGCCGCGTACTTCTCCCGGAGCCGTCGCGAGCGCAGCAGCCACACCAGGAAGCCGAACGTCAGCGCACAGAGGGCGAGCGCGAACGGGTAGCCGCTCATCGGACCGCCTCGCCGGGCAGCGGTGTCCCGGGCCGGGTCAGGGCCACGGCGAGCGCGAGGCCCGCGCGGAGCAGGAAGATCGCCGCACGCACAGGGCTGTGCGACGGCTCACCGCCGGCTCGTGGCCGCATGGAGACGCCGACCTGCCTGATCGTCAGCCCTGCACGGTGCGCGATGACCAGGGACTCGACGGTGTCCCCGAGGTACTCCGCGGGGTAGTTGCCGGCGAAGAGCTGCACCGCGCGGGGCCCGGAGATCTTGAACCCCGACGTCGTGTCCGTCAGCCGGGTCCCGACGAGCCGGGAGAGCACCGCGGACAGGCCGGACATCGCCCAGCGCCGCGGCCCCCGGGCCTCGTAGGTCCCGGTCCCGGCGAAGCGGGCGCCGATGACGACGTCGGCCTCCTCGTCGGCGATCGCGGTCAGGAGGTCCCGGACGTTGCGGGGGTCGTGCTGGCCGTCCGCGTCGAGCTGGATCACCGCGTCGTACCCCTGCCGCAGCGCGTACTTGAATCCGGCGCGCATCGCGCCGCCGACGCCGAGGTTGACCGGGAGATCGAGGACGGCGACGCCGCTCGCGCGAGCGACCGCCGAGGTCTGGTCCGTCGAGCCGTCGTTGACCACGAGCACGTCGACCTCGGGCAGGTACTCCTGCACCTCGGCCAGGACGGCGGGGAGGGCGATCTGCTCGTTCCACGCGGGGAGGACGACGAGGACGCGCGAGATCGGGCTGGGCACGCGGAGCACTCTAGTCGACGGGCCAGGGCGCCGACGGCGGCCCCACGGCCGCGCCCGACTACCCTGTCCAGCGGACGGATCGACTCCGTGACCCACGAATGAAGGAGTGACACCGTGCAGTGGTTGGTGACCGGCGCCCGCGGCATGCTCGGCCAGGATCTGGTCGCGCAGCTGCGCGGACGCGGCGACGACGTGACGGCGCTCGACAGGGCGGAGCTCGACGTGACGGACCTCGCCGCGGTGCTCGAGGCGGTGGGCGGCCACGACGTGGTGGTGAACTGCGCGGCGTGGACCGCGGTGGACGACGCGGAGGCGCAGGAAGCCGCGGCCTTCACGGTCAACGCCGTCGGGGCGGCAAACCTCGCGCGGGGCGCCGCGCGTCACGGAGCCCGCATGGTGCAGGTGTCGACCGACTACGTCTTCGACGGTGTGGCCACGACGCCGTACGCGGCGGACGCGCCGGTGCTGCCCCGCTCGGCCTACGGACGCACCAAGGCCGCGGGCGAGTGGGCGGTACGGGCCGAGGCTCCCGACCACCTCGTCGTCCGCACGGCGTGGCTGTACGGCGCGGGCGGTGCGTGCTTCCCCAAGACGATCGCGCGGGTCGCCCGGGAGCGCGGCGGCCTGGACGTCGTCGACGACCAGGTGGGTCAGCCGACGTGGACCGCGGACCTCTCGGACCTCATCGTGCGCCTCGTCGTCGCGCAGGCGCCCGCGGGGACCTATCACGGGACGTCGTCCGGGAGCACGTCCTGGCACGGGTTCGCGCAGGCGGTCGTCACCGCGGCCGGTCTGGACCCCGACATCGTGAAGCCCACGACGAGCGAGGGCTACGTCCGGCCCGCCCCGCGGCCGGCGTACTCGGTGCTCGGGCACGACTCGCTGAGCGCCGCGCACGTCGAGCCCATCGGCGACTGGGCGGACCGGTGGCGGGCGGCGGCCGGGACCGTGCTGTCGTGAACGCTCCCGTCGGCGCGGTCGCCCGATGACCGACCACGAGGTCGTCGTGCCCGCCGGGGTTCGGGTCGAGCGACACGGCATCCGCCGGCTGCTGGCAGCCGTCCGCGGATCGGTGCTCGGGCGCTTCGCCTCCGTGGGGATCCTCAACACCCTCGTCGACCTGGGCCTGTACGTCCTGCTGTTCTCGCTCGGCGTCGGCCCGGTCCCGGCCAACCTCGCATCGACGTCGGCCGGCCTCGCCGTGAGCTTCCTCGGGAACAGCCGGTACGTCTTCCGCTCCACCGCGAGCCGGCGCCGCCAGCTCCCGCTGTTCCTGCTCGTGGCGGGGATCGGGATCTGGGCCGTGCAGCCCGCGGTGATCCTGGGCATGACCGCGGTGCTGGAGAGCGCGGGTGTCGACGAGCCGGCGGTCGTCGGCGTGATCAGCAAGGTCGTCGCGATCGGGGTCGCCGCCGTGTGGAACTACGTCTTGTACAGTCGCGTCGTCTTCCGCGACCGCGGCCACGAGCAGGGAGGTGCCGCGTGAGTGCCGGACCGACGCAGCCGGGGGTCGCTCCGGCCGACGAGGTCGAGGTCAGCATCGTCGTCCCCGTGTACCGCGGCGAGGTCACGCTCGCGGACGTGGTCACCGAGCTCGAGCCCCTGACGCGGACCACGACGACCCCCGACGGCCGGACGTTCCGCGTGGTCGAGGTCGTGCTGGTCTGGGACAACGGTCCGGACAAGAGCGACGACGCCATCCGACGGCTGGCCGCCGAGCACGCCTGGGTCCGGCCGGTCTGGCTCTCGCGGAACTTCGGGCAGCACCCCGCCACCGTCGCCGGGATCGCCGCGACTCGCGGCGCCTGGGTGGTCACCATGGACGAGGACGGCCAGCACGACCCGGCGGACATCGGCCGGATGCTCGACGTCGCCTACGGGTCCCGCTCCGCGCTCGTGTACGCCTCGCCCGTGAACAAGGCGCCGCACGCCGCGTTCCGCAACGTCGCCTCGAACCTCACCAAGGGTGTCGTGCTGCGCTGGCTCACCGGACCGACCGCCGTGCCGTTCCACAGCTTCCGCCTGATCTTCGGGGAGCACGCACGGGCGGTGTCGGCGTACTGCGGCCCCGGCGTGTACCTCGACGTCGCGCTCGGCTGGGTGATCGGCGCGGTCGCCACGTGCCCGGTGACCCTGCGCACCGAGGGTCGTGAGGCGGCGGGCTACAACCTGCGGCGGCTGCTCTCGCACTTCTGGCGGCTGGTGCTCTCCACCGGCACCCGGCCGTTGCGTGTGGTCTCTGGGCTCGGTGTCATCACCGCGGTCCTCGGGCTCCTGCTCGCGCTCTTCCTGATCGTGCAGCGCATCGCCGGCGCGGTCGACGTCGCGGGCTGGACGTCGACCATCGTGGCCGTCCTCCTGGTGGGCGGGATCATCCTGCTGGCCCTCGGCGTCATCGCGGAGTACGTCGGCATGGCCGCCGGCATGTCGATGGGCAAGCCGCTCTTCGTCGTGACGTCGGACGCGTTCGCCACCCTGGACCGGCGGACACCCTCGAGGCCGTCGGACCCGCCGTGGACCTCTGGCTGATCGGCGCGGGAGGTCTGCTCGGCTCCGCGGTCGCACGCGTCGCCGCGGGCCGGCACCGGGTGCACCCCGCGGGCGCGATCCCGTGGAGCGACCCCGAGGCGAGCTCGGCCGTCCTGGCCGAGCAGCACGAGCGGTTCCACGCGTCGCGTCGACCGGGCGCGCCGTGGGGCGTCGTCTGGGCTGCCGGCACCGGTGTCGTCGCCTCCACGCCAGAGCAGCTGGCCGCCCAGGAGCGGGTGCTGCTCGATCTCGCCACGCAGGTCGCGGCACGCTCCGACGACGCGGGTGCCTTCCTGTTCGCGTCGTCCGCGAGCGTCTACGGCGCCGGAGGCCGCTCCGAGTACACCGAGGCGGACGTCGCGGTCCCCGTCGGCCCGTACGCGACCGCCAAGCTCCGCCAGGAGGAGCTGCTCACCGCGCTGTTCTCGGCGCCGACGGGCCCGCGCCTCGCCGTCGCCCGCATCACGACCCTGTACGGACCCGGCCAGAATCTCGGCAAGGGCCAGGGGCTGATCAGCTCGATGTGCATGGAGGTCATCCGCCGCGGCGTCATCTCGCTGTACGTGCCGATCGACACGGCCCGCGACTACGTCTACACCGACGATGCCGCGGCCCTGTGCCTGACGCTCCTGGAGCGTGCCGCCGGACCGGGGGAGCAGGGGCCGATGATGCGCATCGTCGGCAGCCACCGGGCGTCGACCGTGGGGGAGCTGGCGCACCTCGTGCAGGCGGTCGCGCACCGGCGCACCCACGTCCGTCAGGTGCAGACGGCGCTCGGCGCGTTGCACGTGCCCCGGCTGGCCGCGAGGACCACCGACGCGGAGCTCGTCGCGATGCCGCGCACCTCCCTGCCCGCGGGCATCGCCGCGGTGCACGCGGACGTGCTCCGACGGCTGATCAGCGGCTCGCTCGCCGCCTGACGGCGACCCGCCTCACAGCGACCCGTCCGGACAGGGACTCGTCCGGTCAGACGAGCCGGACGACCGAGAAGACCACGGCGACGACCGCGAGGGCGCCCCCTGCCAGGACGGCGGTCCGGGTCCGCAGGCCCGCCGCGGTGAGGACCGCCATGATCGGCACCAGCGCGTATCCGTACCGGGCCGGCGGCGGCACGTACACCGACTGCGCGTAGAAGCTCAGCACGATGAAGAACGACGCGCCCGTGATCCCGGTCAGGAGCGTCGCCCACGCGAGCACGCGCTCGCGCAGCGGCCGCAGGCCGTAGATCGCGGCCGCGAGGAAGCCGGAGGCCAGGAGCAGGCCACCGATGCGCTGGAGGACCTCCGTCAGCTCACCGCGCCCCACGGCCGTCCACGGGCTCGAGAGCGGCGTCAGCCAGCTGCCGAGGAAGCTGACCAGCGGCCAGAGCGACAGCTCGGTCGCCTTGAAGCGCTGGTTCATCGGGATCGCGTCGAGGTTGCCGTGCGTCATCGCACCCTGCACCACGAGCCACCCGCCGGCCACGACGACCGCGGTCGCCGCGAGGGTCACCCCGCCGATGATCCAGCCCCGCGGCGTCACGCGGGCGCCCGGGTCGTCCACCACGGCCGTGGAGGTGACGTAGGCGGCGTCCTCGGCGGCCGGCTGGGCCGGAGGTGCTCCGCGCGTCGCGCGCCAGCGGCCGATGACCAGCCGGAGCAGCATGTACAGACCGATCGCCACGAGGACCGTCACGTTCGTCATCTTCATCGCGAGCGCCAGGACGCCCACGACGGCGAGCACCGGCCATCGCCGGGACGGTCGCTCCTCCCACCACAGGGCAGCCAGCAGCGCGCCCGCCCCAACGGCGAACGTGGCGGCGTCCGGGGTGATCGTGGAGCTGGGATACACCACCGCGGGGACGCAGGCGAGGACGACGAGCACCGACGTCAGCGCCCATCGCCGGGCACCGAGTCGCCGCCCGGCGGCGTAGGCGAGCAGGAGCCCGCCGGCGAGCCACACGGCGCCCGCCAGCCGACCGGCGGTCACCAGGTTGTCGGCAGGTGTCAGGGCGAGGATCGGCAGCGCGAGCAGGTGCGTGACCGAGTAGTAGAGCGGGGTGTTGGCGGACGCGGTGTTGTAGCCGTCCTCCTGGAAGTCGCCGGGGGTGTAGTCGGCACCGGGCCGGCAGGCCGGCAGCTCGAAGCCGGGAAAGTCGAGGCCGCGGCACGCCTCCTCCTGCATGGCCTCGTCGTCCACCCGGTCGCCCGGGGCCACGAGCGACGGGCTCTTGTAGAGGTAGTCGATGTGCTGGAGCTCGTCGACCGGGCCGACCAGCGTGTACGCCCGGACGTGCAGCCCGACGGACAGGAACGCGGCCAGCACGATCAGCAGGGGCGGCAGCACCACAGGGACCCACGCCGGGAGGCGAGTGGTCGCCCGCGGRGGCGCCGGGTCGCGCAGGTCGGTGGTCTCGGTGGTGCTCGTCACGATGTCCTCAGGAGGGTCTTCGGGCCGGAATGCCGGGGGTCAGGCTACCGGGGTCGACTGGGTGGACGGGTCAGGATCGGTCGGAGACGCCGGGCGGCGGCGCGCCCGCAGAGCCAGAGCACCCGTGACCGCGGCCCACGAGACCATGCCGACGACGCCCGCCCAGAACAGCAGCCAGGCCGTCCTGAGCCCCGGGGTCACGTAGTCGACGGTCAGCTGCCAGGAGCCTGCCGGGAGGTCGGCCGCGATGTTGCCGGCCCGCGCGATCGTCAGTGGAACGTCCTGGCAGGCGCCCCCGTCCGTGGCGCAGAGCGTGCCCTCCCACCCGACGTACGAGGCCTCGTTCAGCTGCACGGGACCACCCGACGTCGTGACGTCGTAGACGAGGTGGCCGGGCGCGTACTCCACGGGCTCGACGACGAGGTCGTCGCCGCACTCACCGCTCGCCTCGCAGTCGCGCAGCGCCCGACGGTTCGGCACGGTGTCGGCGTCGCCGGAGATCACCACGCCCCCCGCCGCGTAGAGGGCCAGGGCGTCTTCGCTGGTGGCGGGGTCCTCGTAGGCGTGGAACAGCCTCGTGAACGACTCGAGCCCCTTGAGGTTGGCGTACCCGCCCACCGAGGCGATGCCGGTGTAGTACGCGGTGTTCCACATGTTCTGCGACTCGAGGAACGGCACCGGCCGCTGGGTCTGCTCGGTCCGCGGTGGTCGGTGCTGCGACGGCACGACGGCGCTCAGGGCCACGGTGGCCGGGTCCTCCCGCGCCGCGATCATGCTGTCGACCGTCCGGCCCCCGCGCCACCGCGGGCTGCCGACGCCCACGAGCACCGCGACGAACAACGCCGCCGTCGCCAGGATCGTCCACGGCGGCACCCAGCGCGGCGCGCTGAAGGCTGCCAGCTGGCCGATCAGCGCCGCGCCGAGGAGCAGGCCCGCGAGCATGGTGAGCGCGACGGGCCGACGCCACGCGAACGCCCAGGCGGTGCCGGCGAGCCGGCGGGTGCCGTCCTGGTGCACCGCGCGGGAGAGTGCCACGAGCGCCATCAGGAGGACGGCCGCCAGCAGGAGCGGCCGGTAGTCGCTGAACCGGAAGCGGCTGAGGTCGAAGCCGGGGAGCGCGTCGAGCGCGTGGAACCACGGCCAGATCGGCAGCGACACGAGGGCGCAGAACGTCGCCGTCGCGGCGGCGGTACGGACACGGGCATCACGCCACGGGACGAGCGCCAGCAGCGCGACGACGGTCGCCGGCAGGAAGTAGGAGCGCATCGACATGTCGGTGGGCAGGTTCTCCCCGTCGTACGGGAAGAAGACGGTGCCCAGGATGCCGAGGTTGAACACCGACAGCTCGGAGGTGGTGGGCGAGCCCGCCCCTCGGACGAGGACGGCGGGGAGGAACTTCAGGGTCGCCATCAGGCCGCCGAGCACGACCGCGGTGAGCATGGGCAGGAGGTACTCGCGGAGCCGCGGCCGTACGAGCAGCTGCGTCATGGCCACCCACACGAGGCCGGCGTACACGAACGCGACGACCATCCCGGGGTAGATGCCCACCATGGCCTGGAACACCATCACGGCCGCGAGGGGAACTCCCCACCAGCGCTTCCACGGCCACACCGGCGACAGGACGAGAAGGATCCACGGCGCCCAGGCGTACCCGCGGACGATGTCGAGGTGCTGGGCGTTGGCGAAGTACCCCGGGGCGAAGAACCCGGCGACGAGACCGAGCGTGGCCGCGACGCGACCGAGCTCCCACCGGCGGGCCAGCACGTAGAACCCGAGCGCACCGAACGCCACGTGCAGGGCCTGGATGATCGCGGCGACGTGGTTGGTGTAGTCGACGATCGACGCCGGGATGCCGAGCGGCAGGTACCAGGAGGACGTCTGCAGCGCCACGGCCTGCGGATATCCACCCCACGTGTACGGCATCCACTCGAGCGGGTGCACGAATCCACCGTCACGCCACCAGGCGAACGCCTCCGCGTTGTAGCCGCCCATGAAGTCGAACTGCGGGCTCACGTCGCCGCGGAAGAAGCCCAGGAAGAGCAGCGCCTCGAGCAGGACGAGCAGGCCGACGACCGTCGCGATCTCGGGCAGCCGGGCCCGCAGCCGCGCGCGCAGGGGTGCCCGCTGGACAGAGCGCTCCGTCCTGGGGTGGACGTCGGTCATCGGTGCGGCGGCGGCGTTCACGAGTCGGCTCCTGCGGAGGCTGGGAGGCTCGCCGCGGTGGCGTCCTCGGTCGTGGTGGGGACCGGGCCGGTGCGGCGGCGGGCCGCATCGACGACGGCACGGGTGATCAGCCGGGCACGCCGTACGCGCGGCGCGACCGCGAGCACGTAGAACCCGGAGTACTTGGTGATCCAGGCGGCGTRGCCCCAGCGCCACGCCACCGGCAGCAGGCCGGAGCGGACGAGCAGGAGCGTGTTGCGGACCATGTAGTAGTTGCGCACCGGGGAGTGCACGTGCACGTCGCGCTCCCGGCCCGGGATGCGCTGCGTGCGGTCGCCCAGCGAGTGCTCCAGGTGCGCGCCGACCACAGCGAACAGGTCGTAGCCGGCACGCCGCGCCCGCAGGCCCCACTCGAGGTCGATGTGGTCGATGAACCAGCCCTCGTTCATGGGCCCGACGTCGTCGAGGACGCGGGCGTCGATCAAGCAGCCCGACGCCAGGAGGAAGACCGCGTCGATCCGCGCACCGTCCGCAGCAGGAAGGTCGGCGCGACGGGGACCCCAGCGGCGGGCCGCGAACACGAGGATCGCCCCCGGGTTGCGCTCGTCGACGATCACCGGCCCGACGGCCCCGACCGGGCGACCGGCTGCGGACACCGGGGACCCCACGAGGTCGGTGACGAGGCGGTCGACCATGTCGGACGCCGGGCGCGAGTCCTGGTCGGAGAGGAGCACGTGCGTCGCGCCCCGCTCGCGGGCCCGGGCGATGCCGAGGTTCTGGGCGGCGGCGATGCCCAGGTTGCTGCCGAGCGCGACGACGTCGTCGTCCGACCCGGCGAGCAGGGCGCGCAACGCGTCGACGTCCTGCGGAGCGCTCCCGTTGTCGATGACGAGCGTCAGGTCGACCTGGGGGCGCAGAGCCGCGAGCAGGGCTGCGGTCGCGGGAAGGKCGGGACGGTAGGTGACCACCACGGCCACGATGCGGCGCGGCTCGTCGACGCGGTCGTCTCCCGGGCTGGGAGCCGTCATGTCAGCCCCGGAGCGAGGCGAGGTGGGCGTCGACCGCCTCGAGGCTGGGCAGCAGGCCGTCGGCCAGCGCCTGCTGCAGCGTCGGCGCCGCGAGGTCCTTCTCCGACAGYTGCGGGGTCAGGGGCGACCCGTCGCGCGCGGTCGTCGGCCAGGCCACGGCGATGTCGGCGTCGAGCGGGTGGATGCCGTGCTCACGGCCGGGCGAGTAGCCCGTCGAGCACAGGTAGACCACTGTGGAGCCGTCCTCGAGGGACATGAACGCGTGGCCGAGACCCTCGCTCAGGTAGATGCCGCGGCGGTCGACGTCGTCCAGGAGCACGGTGTCCCACTGGCCGAAGGTCGGCGAGCCCACCCGGATGTCGACGACGACGTCGAGCACGGCACCGGACACGCACGTCACGTACTTGGCCTGCCCCGGGGGGACGTCGGCGAAGTGGATCCCCCGGACGACGCCCGCCGCCGAGACCGAGCAGTTGGCCTGCTGGAGGTCGAGAGCGTGACCGACGGCCTGCTCGAACGCCTCGGCCTTGAACCACTCGAGGAACACTCCCCGCGGGTCTCCGAACTGCCGGGGCGTGATCTCCCAGGCGCCAGGGACGGTGAGCTCGCGGTACTCCACGACGGGTTCCTCTTCTCGGTCGGGCGGCGACGTCGGGCGGCGACGACGACGGGTCAGCCTACCGGCCCGGGTGACGGTGCCTGCCCGATCGGCCTCAGCGCGTCAGCACGCGGCAGCCGAGCTCGGGGTTGCCACCTGCGGGCACGTTGATGGCGTACGCGCAGAGCCGGTGCGTCCCCGCAGGGAACGTGACGGTCGCCTCGTAGCCGTGGTTCGTCGTCGAGAAGTACCGCGCGAGATCACCTCGCTCCCGGTCCGCGAGCACGGGTGTCCCACCCGAGTCCACGTACACGTGCACCCAGATCGGCGCGGTGGTGTCGGGGTCGACGGCCCAGCCGCTGACCGTGGCGACGCCCTTGCCGTTCACAGTGCTCAGCGCGACGGAGTCCAGCTGTCCGACCGGGGGCCTGTCGACGATCGTGACCCGGCGGCAGCCGAGCGAGGGGTTGTCCCCGGCGGGGACGTTGATCGCGTACACGCACACGGTGTGCGTGCCCGTCGGCACCCGCACGGTCACCTCGAAGCCGTGCTCGGTCGACGGGAAGTAGCGGGCCAGGTCGCCGCGCGGTCGGTTCGCGAGGGTGGGCGTGGCCCCGGAGTCCACGTACACGTGCACCCAGATCGGGGCGGTGGTGTCGGGGTCGCGCGCCCAGCCGGTCAGGGTCGCCGTGCCCAGCCCGAGGACCACCGAGTCGACCTGCCCGACGGGGGGCCGGTCGGGCATGGTGACGTCGCGGCACGAGATCGCCGGGTTGTCGCCGGGCGGCACGTTGATCGGGTACACGCAGAGCCGGTGCGTGCCAGCCGGCATCGACACGGTCACCTGGAAGCCGTGGTTCGTGGTCGAGAAGTACCGCGCGAGGTCGCCGCGCTCGAGGTTCGCCGTCGTCGGCGTCCCGCCCGAGTCGACGTACACATGGACCTGCAGGGGCTCGGGGGAGTCCGGGTCGAGCGCCCACCCGGTGACCGTGGCGGTCCCGAGCCCGAGCACGACGGAGTCCACCTGACCGACGGGCGGTGCGTTCTGGATCGTCATCCAGCGGCAGCCGAGGAGGCGGTCGGCGCCCTCGCCGATGTTCGTCGCCCGGACGCAGACCGCGTGCGGACCTGCGCTCGCGGGGATCGTCACCGAGTACCCGTGCCGTGACCCGCTGCCGGGGAAGGCCGCACCGACGTCCGGCCGGTCGATGTCCGCGGCGACGCTGGTCTCCACCCCATCCACCGCCACGCGGACCGTCAGGGAGGCGGGCGAGTCGGGGTCGATGATCCAGCCGCTCACCGTGAGGTTGCGCGACGTGGTGGTGTGCCCGTCCCACGACCCGAACGGTGTGCTGTTCGACGCCGCGTCGGTGAGCGCCGACACGCGCGCGCGGATGGCTCCGAGCTGGTTGTACAGGAGCTGGCCGGGGCACGACGTCAGCTGGGCGTCGCGGTGGCCGAAGATCGTCGGGAACACCACGACCGTCCCTGCGGGGTACTTCGACGCACCGCCGCCCGAGACCATCGCGACGTTCGCCGAGCCGAAGATCCGGTGCATCGCGAACTTCCACGCGATGGTCCGGCTGATCGCCTCGGTCATGGCGCCCGTCGGGGCGACCGTGTCATAGCTGCCGATCGCCGAGACCGCGAACGTCCGGGAGTTGAATCCGCCCGTGTGCACGCCCACGACGTCGACGTCGACGCCGCCGGCCCGTCCCTCCCACACGCGCCCGAACTGGTCGACGAGGAAGTTGTAGCCGATGTCGCACCAGCCGCGGCCACCCGCCGCCTCGGGGCGTGTGTGGTACTCGTAGAAGCCGCGGATCAGGGCCGGCACGTCGGCGGCGCTGTAGCTCGTGGTCGAGGCCGTGTGGTGCACGGCGGCCGCGACGACCTCGGTCGACAGGTCGGGGCGGCAGGTGCGCAGCGACTCGTCCGCACCCCAGCCGGACCGCGGGATGATCGTGGGGGGSGGGGGTGCGGCCGCCTGGACATAGGCCGCGTTCCGGGTCTGCGCCGCACCGGTCGCCGCCGCGGGCTGGGCGTCGCCGGCCTGCTCGCCCGGGTCGATGAGCACGGCCTCGAGCCCCCGGACGTCGCCGGCAGCCGACTCCGCCCAGATCTGCAGGCCGTCGGCGTGCAGCGCCACGATCGCGTCCGTCGCCCCGCGCGTGCCCGACCTGGCGGCGTCCGGCGACCCCGGGTCCGGGCTGATGTCCGACGCCGCGACCGCCTCCCAGTCGCTCCACACGTCCGCCTGCCTGGTGCGGTACCGGATGACGACGTCGTCACCGCTGGGAGCCTCGTCCCAGGTCACGCCCAGGACGGAGAACGCGGCCGTGTCCATGGGGGCGGTCAGCACGTCGGGGGCCGGAGGGGGACCCGTCGGTGCCTCGGTCGTCGCGGGGGGCTCCGCGAAGGGCACCCGACCCGTCTCGGGCGGCGCGACCTCCTCGGGCTGCTCAGTGGGCGGCGCGACCTCCTGCGGCTCGTCCGTCGGCGGCACGACGGTGTCGGGCTCCTGCTCGGCAGGCGGGACAGCGTCCCCTGACTCCGGCTCGGTCAGCGGCGCGACGTCCACGGACTGCTCGGCGGGCGGCGGGGCGGACCCGGGGAGGGTGGACAACGCGGTCGCGTCCACGCCGGTGAGCGAGAGCTCCACGGTCGACCCGTCGGACGTGGGCGCAGCTGTGCTGCTCGCGGGTGCCTGGGCCGCCCGGGTCGCGGGCAGAGCGGACGGACCGGCAGCACCCACCAGCAGGGTGGCGGCCACGGTCATGGTGAGCAGCGGGAAGGTCGGTGTCACGGCAGGCCTCTCGACCACACCAGCACACCACGCGGTGGCACTAGTCGCGGGAGGACACTCCGGGAGCCGTCGACCCGGCGTCGGGGAGGCCGAGCAGGGGCCGCGCCGACGTCCGCATCGCGACGAGGGAGAGGGCGACCACCCACACGACGGCGATGAGCTGCAGGAAGGCGGCGGCGCGCAACGGCATCACCGGGTCGTTGAAGAGGAACTGGGAGTACGCCGTCAGTGCCGTGACCTGCAGCAGGAGAGCCGGCACCACATACCTCCTGTCAAGCAGGATGCAGAGCAGGGTGAAGACCCCGCCGGCGTAGAAGTAGCGGTCGTGCATCTCGGGCAGCACGAACGGCACCACCACCCCGATCGCGGCACCCACCTGGAGCAGCCAGGTCTCGGGTGCGGCCAGGAGCGGCCCACGCCTCAGGTAGAGCGCGCACAGGAGTGCCACGACGCCGAGCGCGAAGAAGACACCGGCCGGGAAGACCGTGTCGAAGAAGAGCTGCGGCACCCACTGGTACATGTTCGTGACGTTGGCGGCCAGGACCGGCTGCGTGCTCGTCTGCTCGGCGTAGATCCCGGCGAGCGAGGCCACGGACCGCCCAGCGAGCAACGAAGGCAGGTAGGTGAGGAGGAGTGCACCCACGCCCGCCGCCACCGCCCGCCACCGGTGCCGCTGCACGATGAACGCGACGGCCATCCACGGCAGGAAGAACAGCGCCTGCAGCTTGAACGAGAACGCGAGCCCGAAGAGGACCCACGCCGGGACGTCACGGCGCCGGAGGAGGAAGTACATCGCCCACACGAGCAGCGACGTGTAGATCGCGTCGACCTGGCCCCAGAAGGCCGAGTTGAGGAACACCTCGGGGACGAACAGGATCCCGACGCCCGCGAACGCGGCGACGAAGATGCTGCCGCGCAAGCGATGGGCGATGGCGGCGACCCCCAGCGCCAGCACCACGTCGAACGCGCCGGCGACGAGCTTGACCACCGTGAGGTCGTACTCGACGGGCAGGAAGGTGCCCAGGTACAGCAGGTACAGGAAGGGCGGGTTGTAGTTGGCGAAGTCCGTGCCCAGCGCAGCGAACCCCTCGGCCCGCAGCGTCTCGAGCCACGGCCCCATGTAGTACTCGTAGTCGCCGGTCGAGTTGGGCGCGAGCGCGTACCGCATGCCCACCGCCGACGCCAGGGCCACCGCGAGGAGCAGCCACTGCTGCCAGGTGGCCCCGTTGTCGGGGTCTCGCAGGAGGAGTCGTCGGCGGCCGCGGGCGGGCGGCGACGAGGGCGTCTCTCCCACGGCCCGCTCGGCAGTCAACGCGCGTCGGTCTCGAGCAGTCCGAGCAGGTAGGACCCGTAGCCGGACTTGACGAGCTTCTCGGCGCGTTCGCGCAGGGCGTCGTCGGTGAGGAAGCCGCGCCGCCAGGCGACCTCTTCGGGGGAGCCGACCTTGAGTCCTTGGCGGTGCTCGAT
>NZ_JBFUHU010000053.1:0-14201 GCF_056402235.1 Cellulomonas sp. P4_B5_2 | reverse complement strand
GGCAGAGCCTGCGTGGTTGCGACGGCCGGGGGGAGGGCCTGCGTCGCCGCAGCGGGCGGGGCCTGCTCGGGGGCGGCGGCACCGAGCGAGCTGGTGCGTGACGGCGTCGCCGGCGGGGGGGTGCCGGGCCGGTTGGCGCCCGGCGGGTCCTGCTGCTGGAACGCCGTCCGCACGGACTGCCTCTGCACGGTCACGGGCGCGGTGTCCTGCTGGTCGTCCTCGTCGGGCACGGGAATGCCTCCTCCGGGTGCCGCGGCACCGGTGGGCGGGAACTGCGCGGTGACGGGGCCACCGAGCGTGGACGGGTCGGGCGCGGACGTCCGGATCTCGCCCCAGGGCTCGAGCTCACGCACCAGCTCTCCGGGGCTGTGCGGGCCGTCGTCGTTGGGTCCCAGGGTGACCACGCAGAGCGTGTCCAGGTCGTTGGGCACACCGGGGACCAGGGCGGCGGGCGCCACSGGGGCGCCGTCGACGATGGGGGCGGGGGGCAGCGTCTCGCCGCCCGGCGTCTGCGGGGCACGCGGGTCGGCCGGCCACAGCCCGGTGAGAGCGGCGTAGAGCAGCCGGACCAGGCCCACGGCGTCGGCCCGCGAGGTCGACCGGGCGTCGCCGCCTGAGTCGCCGAGGAGGGCCGCGTCGAGCGCGAGACCGCCCAGCAGCACCCGGCCGTCCGGGCTCACGTGCAGGACGGACGGGCGCAGGGCGAGGTGGTGGACTCCGCGGCGCCGGGCGACCTCGAGCGCCGACGCGGCCTCACCGACCACCGCGCGCGCCTGCTCGGCCGTGAGCGGGGTCTGCGCAACCAGCCGCGCGAGCGACGGGCCGACGCGCTGCTCGGAGACGACGTAGCCGTAGCCCTCGTGCGTGCCGACGTCCAGCACGCGCACGAGGCGGGAGTCGGTGACGAGGGCCGCCCGCCGTGCGGCATCAAGCGCGGGGGCGACCGCGCCGTGCTCGAGGATGCGGACGCGGACGGGCCGGTCGAGGATCTGGTCCGTGGCCTGCCAGGCACTGGCGCCCTCGAGGTCGGACACCACCGGGGACAGCACGCGGTACCGGCCCGCGAGCACGGTGCCCCGTCCGACGACGTCGCTCACCAGCACCTCCGTGTCGAACACCTGGACAGGACACCCTGCATGCTAGACGTGCCGGATCAGCGGCGTCGCCCGGGCAGCCGACGGAGTACCGGCAGGAGCAGGCTGTCCAGCTCGCGCACGCGCAGCACGCGCAGCGCGCCGACGTACACCAGGCCCATCACGGTGCCGACGACGGCGCACTCGACGATCGACGCCATCAAGCCGGTCGACAGGCCCCGACCGAGCAGCAGCAGGACCAGCCCGCCGATCCCCGCGGACACGAGGGCGGCCAGGGTCGACCGTGCCAGCACCCGGACCACGCGAGGGCCGTCGATGCCGTCGAGGCGCCGCCGCAGCCGCCACTGGGCGAGGAGTGCGCCGACGACGTAGGACGCGCTCATCGCTGCCCCGGTGCCCACGACCCAGGAGGTCGGGTGCAGGAGCTGCTGGGACAAGACGGCGCCGAGCACGACGACGGCCGCCATGACCACCTGGATGGGCACCATCGACCGGGCGTCCTCGTAGGCGTAATAGGCCCGTTGGAACATCGACCAGGCGCCGAAGGCCGGGAGCCCCAGGATCATCGCCAGGACGACCGCGGACACGGCGTCGGCCGATCCCTCGGTCGCCGTCGCCAGGACGACCCGGGTGAGCGGCAGGGCTAGCACGACGATGGCCGCGGTCGCGAAGATCGTGAACACACTCACCACCCGCAGCCCCGAGGACAGCGTGCCGCGGACCCCGTCGACGTCGGCGTCGTGCGCTTGCGCGGACAGCCGGGTGAACAGGGCCGTGGCCAGCGACACCGTGACCAGGGAGTGCGGCAGCATGAAGATGAGGAACGCGACGTCGTACGCGCCGGGACCGGCCACCGCGGTCTTGGCGACACCATCGGCGACGGCGGCCGCCGGTGCGGCTGACCCGATGCGGGTGACGACCAGGAACCCGAGCTGCCCCACCGCGAGGCCGGCGAGCGTCCAGGTGGCCACCCCGCCCGCCGTGCTCAGGCCCGATCCGCGCAGCCCCCAGCGCGGCCGGTAGTGGACACCTGCCCGGCGCAGTGACGGGATGAGCACGACGGCCTGCGCGATCACACCGAGCGTCGCGGCGGCCGCGAGCAAGGCCGTCTGCCCGGGCGTCCAGGAGGCGGCCTCGACGACGCCCGACTCCTCCCACCCACCGAAGACGGCGATGAAGACGCCGAAGCCGACGATGGCCACGATGTTGTTGACCGCGGGCGCCCACATGTACGGACCGAACGAGCCGCGTGCGTTGAGCACCTGGCCCAGCAGCGCGTAGACGCCGTAGAAGAACAGCTGCGGGATGCACCAGTAGGCGAACGTCGTCGCCAGGGCGTCCTGCGCCGAGTTGCCGAAGCTCGAGTACAGGTTGATGAGCACCGGGGCCAGCAGCGTGAGCACCACGGTCGCGGCGGCCAGCACCACGAACCCCAGGGTGAGCAGCCGGTCGACGTACTCCTGCCCCGCCTTGCGCCTGTACGCGCGGACCACCTGCGGCACGAGGATCGCGTTGAGCACGCCCCCGGCCAGCAGCATGTAGAGGACGTTCGGCAGCTTGTTGGCCACCGCGAACGCGTCGGCGGCCTGGCCCGTGGCGCCGATCGCGCTGACCATGACCATGCCGCGCAGCAGCCCGAGGACCCGGGAGACGGCGGTGCCGGAGGCCATGAGGGCGGCGCCGCGACGCATCCCGTCGTCGTCGGTCACCGAGGATCCTCCGCCGGGTGGGTCTCGTCGGGAGCGACGCCCCCGAGCACAGGCAGCGACGTGGGTGCGTCAGCCTCCGCCTCGGTGCGCGCCCCGCGGCGTCCGCTCTGGCCGCGACGCACGGTCCGGATGATGCCGAGGACCAGGCCGATGGCGAGCAGGACGCCGACGACGATCGTGCCGATGCTCTCGATCGTGGGCGCCACCTGAGCGGTGAACCTGACGGTCGGGGAGACGGCCATCCCGTCCGGGGCCGTCAGCCGCGCGGTGACGGCCACCGTGCAGTTGGCCCGGGCGCTCAGCGGGACCCGCACGCTCGTCTCGCTCTCCGCGTCGACCTGCACCTCGGGGATCTCGCCGACCTCCAGGCACGCCGTGCGCGGTGTCACGTCGAGCAGGACCGTGGCGGGGACCGCGAGGGCGTTCTGCACGACGATGGACAGGGTGCTGCTCGCCGCGATCACCCGGTAGTCGCTGACCGGGGCGATGCTCAGGCCCGTGGTCCGCGCGCCGACCTCGGTGACGACGGACGTCACGAGCTCGTCCCGCCCGGCAGGGTCCGCGCGCCACGCGACCGAGAGCGGGGCGAGGACCTCGGCGTCGACCCCCTCGAGCAAGGTCGCGGGCTCGCTGGTGACCTGGGCGAACGCGACGGCGTGCGCGCGGGCGTCTGCGAGAGCCCACACGCCGCTCGGGGCGAGCTCGTCGGGGTCGGTGGTGCGGGAGGGGAGCGTGGCGCGGGCCTCAGGCTCCGCGGTGTCGAGGAGCCTCGACACCGGGGCGACCCGCACCCAGGGCGCGCTGTCGAACGCGGTCAGCAACGCCGACACGTTCTGCGGGTCGGGCTCCCACGTGCGTCCCGGCGCGAGCAGGAGGTGCGGCGGCTCGTCCCCCTCGCGGGTGATGACGGCCAGCTCGGCGAGGGCACGCTGGACGGTGGTGGTCGTCGTGGCGCCCGGCTCGATCTCGTCCGGCGCTGTGAGCAACCCGGTGAGGATGGCGTCGGGCCGAAAGGCGGTGATCGCACCCGCTGGAGTCTGGACCCGCGCGGCCGCACCGGGAGTCGTCTTGACGTCCGTCTCCGTGGCGGGCGGGAAGACGATCGCGTCGGCACCCACCTGGGAGGTCACACCGGCGGTCGCCTGGTCGGGCGTGTCGGTCCCGGGTGCCCACAGCAGGCCCGAGGACGTGGTGAGGCCGGGGATCCCGGTCTGCGCGGTGCGGTCCGCCGCCACTTGGACCAGGTCCGGGTGCTGGCCGTGCGCGGCCGCGGCGATGTCCGGGTCGGACCAGGGCAGCGCCACGACGTCGTGCGCGCGGAGCCGGGTGGTGAGGTCGGTGGCCCACGCCCGGGTGCTCGGTGAGCCCGCGGCTGCGGCGGCGAGCAGAGCCGGGTCGACGGCGACGCCGATGTCCGCGTCGGCAGCGACGACGGCCGTGAGGTCGTGCAGGCGCCCGCCGGTCCCGGTCTGCTCCTCGAGCTCGGCCACGCTCTCGTCCGTCCCGGTGGGCTCCGTGGGCGGGCCGACCATCGGGACGAGGACCGAGACGTCGGTCTGCGGCACGTCGTCGGTGGTGAGCCACAGGACGAAGGTGCGCTGGAGCCCGACGCGGCTCGACCCGTCCAGCGCCTCCACGACGAGCCCGCGGGGACCCCAGGTGTCGGCGCCCTTGAGCAGCCCGATGCGGTCGGCCGGGATCATGAGCTCCACCGAGACGCTGGCGCCCGGGAGCAGCGGTCCGGCGACCGGCACCGTGGTGTCGCGACGGGTCCGTGACAAGCCGCTGGTCCCGGCGGAGGCCCACGCGTCCACGTCCGCGCGGGAGAAGACCCGGAACCGGCTCAGCCGGAGGGCGGCTCCTGGCTCCTCGATCGCCTCGTCGCCGTCGTTGCGCAGGATCGCCCGGACGTGCAGGTCCTCGCCGGGCCGCAGCACGCTCGGGGACACCTCGGTGATCTGCACGGTGACCGGGAGCTCGGGTGCGTCGGTGGCTGCCATCGCCGGAGGTGCTGCCGCGAGTGCGCCGACGAGCGCCAGGGCCGCGCAGAGCACCCGGCGCCGCAGCGAGCGCCCGCTCATGCCTCGCCGACGAGGACCACGAGCGCCGCCTCGGCCAGTCGGCGCTCGTTCGGATAGGCGAGCACGCCGTGCAGCTCGGCCACCGGGATCCAGGCCGCGTCCTCGGCCTCGCCGTCCGGGTCGCCTTCGACCGAGAGGGTGCCGCCGGTGGCTCCGAGCAGGAAGTGGTGCACGACCTTGTGCACGCGGCGGTCGTCGCCGCTGAACCAGTAGTCGATGACGCCCAGCCGGCGCAGGACCTGTCCGGTGATGCCGGTCTCCTCCGCGATCTCGCGGACGGCGGCCTCCTCGGGCGTCTCGTCGCCCTCCAGGTGGCCTTTCGGCAGGCACCACTCGAGGCGTCCGGCGCGGTTGCGCCGCGCGATGACCGCGGCGTGGTCGACGCCGTCGCGGCGGCTGACGACGATGCCCCCGGCGGAGGTCTCGTCCACCACGGGCAGCGGCGCGGCGGGGACGCGGACCAGCGAGTGCCGGGGGTCGATCCGCAGCGGATGGCCACCCGGCGGCGCTGGGACGCCCCCGGGGACGGGTGGGCGCGCCGGGCTCGACATATCGACACTGTAACGACTGGGACGGTGCGCTCCGGCCCGCAGACGCCTGAGCAGAGCCTCGGGTCTGGCAGGCTTGGACGAGTGCCGTCCCTCGATCCGACCGTCAGCCCCGAGTCCCCCGACCTGAGCGCCGCCCTGGTGGCGCTGCAGAAGCGCGCGCTGGGCGTGCTGGCAGGGCTGCCCGCGGATGCGCTCGAGCTGGGCGAGCTGTTCCGCGCGGCCGGCCACGAGCTGGCGCTGGTCGGCGGCCCGGTGCGGGACGCGTTCCTGGGCCGGGCGTCGGCGGACCTCGACTTCGCGACGTCGGCGACGCCCGACCAGACGCAGGCGATCCTTGCGCGCTGGGGTGACGCGCACTGGGACATCGGCAAGGAGTTCGGCACCATCGGCGCCCGCCGATTCGCCGGCCGCCGCTCGTCGCTGGCGCAGGACGTCGTCGTCGAGGTCACCACGTACCGCACGGACGAGTACGACCCGGCGTCGCGCAAGCCGCAGGTGGCGTTCGGCGACTCGCTCGAGGGCGACCTGTCCCGCCGCGACTTCACGGTGAACTCGATGGCCGTCCGGGTGCCCGAGCTGACGTTCGTCGACCCCTTCGACGGACTCACCGACCTCGCCGCCGGCGTCCTGCGCACCCCGGTGGACCCGCGGCAGTCGTTCGACGACGACCCGCTGCGCATGATGCGGGCCGCCCGGTTCGCCGCCCAGCTGGGGTTCGCCGTCGACCCCGCGGCCCGCGAGGCGATCGTCGACATGGCCGACCGGATCGCGATCGTCTCCGCCGAGCGGGTGCGCGACGAGCTGAGCAAGCTGCTGGTCGCGACGCAGCCCCGTGCGGGCCTCGAGGTGCTGGTCGACACCGGCCTGGCGGACCACGTCCTGCCCGAGCTGCCCGCGCTGCGCCTGGAGATCGACGAGCACCACCGGCACAAGGACGTCTACGAGCACTCCTTGACCGTCCTCGAGAAGGCGATCGCGCTGGAGACCGGCCCCGACGGTGTGGTGCCCGGTCCCGACCTGGTGCTCCGGCTGGCGGCCCTGCTGCACGACATCGGCAAGCCGAAGACCAAGCGGCTCGAGGACGGCGGCGGTGTCAGCTTCCACCACCACGAGATGGTCGGCGCCAAGCTCGTCGCCAAGCGGCTGAAGGAGCTGCGGTTCGACAAGTCCACCGTCCAGGCGGTCGCGCGGCTGACCGAGCTCCACCTGCGCTTCCACGGCTACGGCGAGGGCAGCTGGACCGACTCGGCGGTGCGCCGCTACGTCACGGACGCCGGCCCGCTGCTGGAGCGGCTGCACCGGCTGACCCGGTCGGACTCCACCACGCGGAACCTGCGCAAGGCGGCCCGGCTGTCCGCGGCGTACGACGACCTCGAGGCCCGGATCGCGCAGCTGCGGGAGCAGGAGGAGCTCAGCTCCATCCGCCCCGACCTCGACGGCACGCAGATCATGGAGATCCTCGGACTGGCGCCCGGGCGCGAGGTCGGCGAGGCGTACAAGCACCTGCTCGAGCTGCGGATGGAGCGCGGGCCGCTGGGGCCGGACGCCGCGCGCGACGAGCTGCTCAGCTGGTGGGCAGCGCGCTCCTGACCACGAGCAGGCAGACGTCGTCCTCCTGGTACGGGCCGATGAAGCGCTCGACCAGCCGGTCCTTGACCGTCGTCGCGTCCACGTCGTCGGGCAGCGACGCGAGCTCCCCGGTGAGCAGGGCGATCCCCTCGCGCAGGCCACGGTCGCGTCGCTCGACCAGTCCGTCGGTGTACAGGACCAGGGTCGCGCCCGGGGGCACGTCGATCGTGGCCTCGGCACCGCCGGGACCGGCAAGGCCGATCGGCGTGGACAGTCCCTCGTCCAGTGCGCGGACCTCGCCCCCCGCGAGGCGCAGGAGCGGTGGCGGGTGCCCCGCACGTGCGTAGGTGACGTGGGCGCCCTCCCCGTTCGGCCGCCAGCGCAGGTACGCGCACGTCGAGATGTCGGCGATGTCGAGGCCCCGCACCAGCTCGTCCGCCCTGGCCAGGACCTCGCCCGGCGACGACCCCTCCCACGCGTAGGACCGCAGCAGCGAGCGGAGCTGGCCCATCGCTGCCGCTGCGCGCAGGTCGTGGCCGACCACGTCGCCGACGGCGAGCCCGATGGCACCGTCCGGCAGCGGGAGCACGTCGAACCAGTCCCCACCCACCTCGGCCTGCCGGCCGGACGGGATGTACGCGGCAGAGATGTCGAGTCCGGGGATCTCGGGGATCTCCGGCAGGAGGCTGTGCTGCAGGGTCAGCACGGCGGTGCGCTCGGCCAGGAACAGTCGGACGTTGTCGAGCGCCAGCCCGGCCCGGCGCCCCAGGTGCGCGGCCGTCACCACGGCGTCCGCACCGAACCCGTCGACCGCCACCAGGGTGAGCACGCCGAGCACCCGGTCGCGCGCACGCAGCGGCACCACCATGGCCTGACCCAGGCCGAGCCGACGCAGCAGGTCCAGCTGGTCGGGGGTGGTCCGCCCGGGCAGCGACGCGGTGTCGATGGCGTAGGGGGTCGCGACGAACCCGGGGCTGCTGGTCAGCGCCTCGACGATCTTGGGGGCGCGCGTGAGCCAGCTGATGTCCTGGTTGGCCAAGGCCCGGATGGTCTCGCGGTCGTGCAGGTCGCCGGCGACGAGGTGCACGCGGGAGAACCGACCGCGGTCGTCGGTGATGGCGACGAATCCCCAGCTCGCCAGCGCGGGGATCGCGATGTCCCCGAGGGCGTCGACCGCCGCGTCGTAGTCGAGGTTCTTGGCCAGCTCGTCGCTGATGTGGGCGAGCAGGTCGAGCCGGGCCGCCGTCTCGTCGACGAGGTCGAGCTCGAGGTCCCGCACCTGGTCGGCGGCCACCCGCTCGGTGACGTCGGCCTGGATCCCCACGTGGTGCGTCACCCGCCCGGTCTCGTCGACGACCGGGCTGATCACCACCTGGTTCCAGAACGGGGAGCCGTCGCGGCGGTAGTTGCGGATGACGGTCGCGACCGCTCGCCCGTCGTCCATCGCGGTCCGGATGCGCCCCACGGCGATCGGGTCGGTGTCCGCGCCCTGCAGGAACCGGCAGTTGCGGCCGAGCACCTCGTCCGCCGGGTAGCCCGTGAGCCGGCTGAACGCGCCGTTGACCCACACCAGCGGGTCGTCGGGCCGCATCGCGTCCGAGATGGACAGTGCGAGATCGCTGGAGAGCACGGCGTTCAGCGGCAGGTCGTCCTCGTGCTCGACCACCTTGTCGTCGCTGCTCACGAGGCCAATCGTGCCTCGGTGACCCGCCCCGCGGGTACCCCCCGGGAGGCCGATCCGTACAGCGCGGCGAACCCGGCGTACGCGAGGGCGAGCACCAGGAAGAGGCCCTGGGAGTAGCCGGTGTCGGGCAGGGTGACCGCACCGAGCGCGGCGGCGCCGACGAACGCGGCGTTGTACAGGACGTCGTACAGCGCGAACGCCCGTCCGCGGAACGCGTCGTCGGTGTCGCGCTGCACGATCGTGTCGACCGCGATCTTGGCCCCCTGCGCGGCCAGGCCGAGCGCACCGGCGGCGACCAGCACCGCGACCCGGGACGCCGAGGCGACGAGCAGCAGCTGGCTGACGGCCGCCAGGCCGAGGCAGAGCACGATCCACCAGTGCGGGCCGGTGCGCGGCGAGAGCACRGGCGTGAGCACCACCGCGAGCACGAACCCGGCCGCCGACGCTCCCAGCACCAGCCCGAACGTCTTCAGCCCCTGGCCCGCGTCCGCGGGGTCGGACAGCAGGTTGCGGGCGATGAGGATGCTCGCGATGAACGTGACGCCGTAGAGGAACCGGTGCGCGGCCATGATGCCGAGCGCCCGTGCGGGGGTCCGTCGCTGGACCAGGTGCCGCGCGCCGGCGACCAGACCGTGGGCGAGGCTGCTCAGCGCCGCCCTCATCTGGCGGGCGTCGGCGCGCTCGTCGGGACCCAGCCGGTCCTTGCCCAGCCGGGTGGCCAGCGCGGCGGCGGTCGCCATGACCGCGGCGGCGACGAACAGCGCGGCTCCGTCGCGGGTGTGACCCGCGGGCAGCACCAGGCCGAGCACGAAGCCGATCCCGGCACCGACACCGGCAGCCGCGGCACCGAGGGTCGGGGTGAGCGAGTTGGCGGTGAGCAGCAGCGGACCGTCCACCGTGCGAGGCAGCGACGCGCTCAGCGCCGACAGCAGGAAGCGGTTGATCGACAGGTTGACCAGCGCGAGCACGTAGACGGCGGGCCCGACCCCGTCCGTCACCATGATCAGCGCGATGACCACCGTGATCGCCACCCGCACGAGGTTGCCGACGAACAGCACCTGGCGGCGGCGCCACCGGTCGAGCAGCACGCCCGCCCACGGTCCGACGATCGTGAACGGGAGCAGGAGCACCGCGAACGCGGTCGCGACGCCGGCCGCGGTGCTGGCGTTCTCCGGCGAGAAGAAGAAGAGCGTGGCGAGCCCGACCTGGAACATGCCGTCGGCCGTCTGGCTCACGAGCCGGACGGCGAACAGCTTGCGGAAGTCCTTCAGAGGCCACAGGGCCTTGAGGTCGGCGATCACCTGCACCGGGTCATCCTCCCATCCGGTCGTGCCGCCGGATCGCGCCCTGCGGCACGACGAAGGCGCGCACCCCCGCAGGGATGCGCGCCTTCGTGTGTCAGATCAGCGGGTGGTGCTGCGTTCCGCTACGGGCGGGTGCGCTGGCGCGCCTCCACCCTTCGCTGCACTTCGGTCAGCGCTCGCGCTCGCCGCGGATGAAGGCCTCGACCTGCGAGCGGCCCTCGGTGTCCTCGGTCTGCACGGGCGGGGACTTCATGAAGTACGTCGACGCCGACAGGATCGGGCCGCCGATGCCGCGGTCCTTGGCGATCTTCGCGGCGCGGACGGCGTCGATGATGATGCCGGCCGAGTTGGGCGAGTCCCAGACCTCGAGCTTGTACTCGAGGTTCAGGGGCACCTCGCCGAACGCGCGACCCTCGAGGCGGACGTAGGCCCACTTGCGGTCGTCGAGCCAGGCGACGTAGTCCGACGGGCCGATGTGGACGTTGCGGTCCGACTTCTTGCCGCCGAGCGGGCCACTCAGGTTGGAGGTGACGGCCTGCGTCTTGGAGAGCTTCTTGGACTCCAGGCGGTCGCGCTCGAGCATGTTCTTGAAGTCCATGTTGCCGCCGACGTTCAGCTGGTACGTGCGGTCCAGCACGACGCCGCGGTCCTCGAACAGGCGGGCCAGCACGCGGTGCGTGATGGTGGCGCCGACCTGCGACTTGATGTCGTCGCCGACGATCGGGACACCGGCGGCCTCGAACTTCGCGGCCCACACCGGGTCGGACGCGATGAAGACGGGCAGCGCGTTGACGAACGCGACGCCGGCGTCGATGGCGCACTGGGCGTAGTACTTCGCGGCGATCTCGGACCCGACGGGCAGGTAGCAGACGAGGACGTCGGCACGGGCCTCGCGCAGGGCGGCGACGATGTCGACCGGCTCGGCGTCGGACTCGGTGATGGTCTCGCGGTAGTACTTGCCGAGGCCGTCGTTGGTGACACCGCGCTGCACCGGCACGCCGAGCGGCGGGACGTCAGCGATCTTGATGGTGTTGTTCTCCGAGGCACCGATGGCCTCGGACAGGTCGAAGCCGACCTTCTTCGCGTCCACGTCGAACGCGGCGACGAACTCGATGTCGCGGACGTGGTAGTCGCCGAACTGCACGTGCATCAGGCCGGGCACGGTGCCGCTCGGGTCGGCGTCGGCGTAGTAGTGCACGCCCTGGACGAGCGACGCGGCGCAGTTGCCGACGCCGACGATGGCGACGCGGATGGAGGTCATCCTCGCTCCTTCTCGGTGGTTCGCGCGGGGGCGACGTCGTCGTCCTCCACGGGTGTGTCAGCAACGGCCGGATGACCGGTGCCTGCGGGACGGGTGCGGCGCACGCCGCGCTCGTTGTCGATCAGCCCGTCGAGCCAGCGGACTTCACGCTCGACCTGTTCGAGGCCGTGCCGCTGGAGCTCGAGGGTGTACTCGTCCATGCGCTCGCGGGTGCGGGCGAAGGACTGGCGGACCGTCTCGAGCCGTTCGGTCAGGCGCGAGCGCCGACCCTCGAGGATCCGGAGGCGGGTCTCGGCGTCGGTCTGCCCGAAGAAGGCGAACCGGACGTCGAAGTTCTCGTCCTCCCAGGCGGCCGGTCCCGACGACGCGAGCACCTGCTGCAGGTGCTCCTTGCCGTCGGCCGTCAGCTGGTAGACGATCCGGGCACGCTTGGACGCCACACCGTGTGGGGTCGCGAGCGACTCGATCCCCTGGATCCACCCGCGGTCGACCAGCGACTTGAGGCAGGGATACAGGGAGCCGTACGACAGGGCGCGGAACGACCCGAGCACGAGGTTGAGCCGCTTGCGCAGCTCGTAGCCGTGCATCGGGGACTCGTGGAGCAGCCCGAGGATGGCCGGCTCGAGCACGTCGGAACGACCGCGCACGGGGGGCACCTCCTCGGGATGTTGGTGAGTCGATGTATCAACTCGATACATCCGGAGAGTATGTCGAGAACGAGGATACGAGCAAGTCCGGCCCTGACGGTGACCCCCGTCACCTCTGCCCTCCCGGGTGCGGCGGCGGTTCGTGCGCGGCGTGCCGATCATGTGAAGGCTCGTCGGATCCACGCGTGAGCCCTCGCGACCGGGACAGGGAGGTCCCCCATACTGAGCAGCGCGGCTGACGCCTGCCCGGATCCGGGCGGACCGGCCGGACCCAGTCGTCGGACGGAAGGCAGCGCGTTGGCAGGCACGAATCGGAGGGCTCCCGCCCGGGGCAAGCGCAGTGCGCCCCGTGGGTCGACGGCGTCCTCGTCGCGCAGCAGCGCCCCCAAGCGTCGGTTCTTCGACTACCCGCGGTCGGGCTTCCACGGCCTGCACCGCTGGCTGCCCTCGTGGCGGTTCGTGCTCGGCACCATCCTCGCGGTGGGCTTCCTCGGCGCCGGCGCGTTCGTCGGTGCGTACGCATACACGACGATCCCCGACCCGGCCGACGACACCCGCGCCGAGACGACCACCGTCTACTTCGCCAACAACCCCGACGGCTCGCCGGGCGGGGTCATGGGCACGTTCGCGGCCCAGAAGCGTCAGATCGTCCCCTACGAGTCGCTGCCGGAGTACGTCGGCCAGTCGGTCGCCGCCGCCGAGGACAAGACCTTCTTCACCAACAACAGCGGCATCTCGATCACCGGCATGGGCCGCGCGTTCCTGAACAACCTGCGCGGCGGCGCCACCCAGGGTGGGTCGACGCTGACGCAGCAGTACGTCGAGCGGTACTACGTCGACAAGACGACGACCGACTACGTCGGCAAGTTCAAGGAGACCCTCCTGGCGATCAAGATCGCCAGGGAGGAGACGAAGCCCGAGATCCTGGGGCGGTACCTCAACACCATCTACTTCGGCCGCGACTCCTACGGGATCCAGGCCGCCGCGCAGGCGTACTTCGGTGTCGACGCCGCCGCGCTGACCCGTGAGCAGGCGGCCCTGCTGGCCGGGATCATCCCGTCGCCCAACAACTGGGACCCGGCCGTCAGCCCCGCCAAGGCCGAGGCGCGTTGGAACATCGTGCTCGACTCCATGGAGGAGGAAGGCTGGCTCACCGCGGCCGAGCGGGCGCCGATGGTCTTCCCTCCCACGGTCGAGTACAAGGAGTCGGACACGATGCAGGGGCCCACGGGGCACCTGCTGAAGATGGTCCGCGACGAGCTCATGGGTGAGCCGCTCGCCTTCACCGAGGACGAGATCAAGCGGCGCGGGCTCAAGGTCGTCACCACGATCCAGCAGCCGCTGCAGGCGTCCGCCCAGGACCAGGTCGCCGCGTTCCGTCTCGGCACGCTGCCCGGGCAGGACGGCGCGACGCCCAGCGAGCTCACCCGTGTGTCCCTCAGCTCGATCGACCCCAGGGACGGCGCCATCGTCGCGCTCTACGGCGGCCCGGACTTCCTCGCCGACCAGAAGAACGCGGTCACCTACGACAACGTCCAGCCCGGGTCGACGTTCAAGCCGTTCACGCTCATCGCCGGCCTCGAGCAGGGCGTCGGGCTGAACACGCGGTTCAGCGGGCGGACGCCGCAGGAGTTCGGCGACTGGAAGGTCAGCAACTTCAGCAACGGCCAGTTCGGCAACATCGACCTGGTGGAGGCGACCGCGCAGTCGGTCAACACGGTGTACGCCCAGCTGAACCTCCAGATCGGTCCGGAGAAGACGGCCGAGGTGGCCGAGCGTGCGGGCCTCCCCGCGCCCGTGGACACCAACCGCGCCAACGTGCTCGGCACCGAGACGCTGAAGCCGATCGACATGGTCGGTGCGTACGCCACCATCGCCTCGGGCGGCATGCGGGTGGACCCGTACATCGTCCGCTCCGTCACCAACTCGAACGGCTCGGTCGCGTACGAGCACAAGGACCCCACGGAGCGGGCCTTCGCGCAGGACGTGATCGCCGACGCGACGTACGCGATGACCCAGGTGGTGCAGAAGGGGTCGGGCAAGCAGTGGATCAAGCCGCTCGACCGTCCGATCGCCGGCAAGACCGGCACCACGCAGGACAACAAGGCGGCCTGGTTCGTCGGCTTCACCCCCAACATCGTCACGGAGGTGTCGCTCAGCCAGATGAACGGCACCACCCAGGAGTCGATCTYGCCGATCGGCAAGGTCAAGTTCGTCACCGGTGCGACCTGGCCCGCGTTCCTGTGGCAGTCGTACATGAAGACGGTCTTCGAGCAGCCGCAGTACGCGGACGTGGTCGAC